>NZ_RZQG01000009.1:0-25566 GCF_003998635.1 Mesorhizobium sp. M7D.F.Ca.US.004.03.1.1 | reverse complement strand
GTCCCACCCGGCCCGCTGCATGGCAAAGCGTATCGACACTCGTACCGTCAAGCCTCGCAAGGGAATGCCAACCCCTCGCTTGAGCAAAAAGGAGTTCCAGGATCGGTATCGCAGACAGTTCTGGGCATGCTTTTCGACTGCCGCTGCGCTCTGTCACTGGCCATGCTCCTGCTATCCCAATCATTCTTTGGGACAAATCCACGGGAAGCATCGCTTCCTGGATCATATCACGGCCACGGGTGAGACTTTGACAACAACGTATAGCCGGTCTCTTCATCGTTGGGCTTGGATTCCGAATGGCGTTTGGTGGAGGGGCAAGCCGTTAACCGGATCGCGCGCCCAAGGTTGGCCAATCTCGGCTCACCTGACCGCAACGGCTAGCTGACGTTTACGTCCAAGTCTTTCGATGAAAGATCCTGGCGTATTGCTCAACTCCGAAATCGACCCGAGCTTATTCCCCATAACTTTGGCTGTAGGACTGGCGCGTCTGGAAGCTGCTCGTTTCCACGACAGCTCCCTTGCACTCGCGTCGTCTCGCTCCCTCCTCGACCTGGGCCAAAAGGCGCACGCCGAGCGACCGTCTACGCAGATGCTGGGGCAGGAAAAACATATCGAGAAACAAAAGCCCGAGTTCCGTCCGTCCCAAAGGCCGCCCAATATCTTTCCGGACGCATCGCATAACTCGGCTCCGATCGGCGCCCGGTCATCCATTTCGGTGGTTTCTACATTATACTCGTACAGGGCGGCAGCCTGCGCCTTTGCCTGCTCGGTATTCGCAAGGCTGATCCGGAATTCCTGCACCGGGAGCAAACTTACTTCGTGACTTCGGGTTCCGAGGTTGGAGGCCGGGCATAGAGTTGGGGCCACGAACTTCGTTGCAGGATTCGCGACGAAACGTGGCTCGGTTCCTGACATTGCCTGATGGGCTGGCCTTCACCATCTAGCCATGATGTCGACGCTCAAATCAAAAAAATCCGGCGCAACCCTGCGCCAGCGCGATCTCTTCGGCGCCGGCGACGATCTGCCCGAAGGCTTCGTCTATCAGTCGGAATTGATAACACCATAGGAAGAAGCGGAACTCGCCCGGCATCTCGAAGGCCTGCCCTTCGAGGCGTTCGATTTCCATGGCCATCTGGCAAACCGGCGCGTCGTCGGTTTAGGCCTGCGCTATGACTATGACAGACGCGAGGTCCTTGAGGCGCCGCCGATACCCGACTTTCCGCTACCCCTACGCGTGAAGGTTGCGGCCTTTGCGAGCCGGCCCGCCGAGGCCTTCGCGCAGGTATTGATCAACGAATACCGACCCGGCGCTGGCATTGGCTGGCATCAAGACAAGCCTCATTTCGAAGATGTAGTCGGCGTCTCGTTGCTGGCGCCTTGCATCTTCCGGTTCCGCCGAAAGAGCGGCGCCAAATGGGATCGCCGGACGATCGTCGTCGAGCCAAGGTCGGCCTATCTGATGACCGGACCATCGCGCACGGAATGGGAGCACAGCATTCCGCCGGTTGACCTGCATCGATACTCGATCACCTTGCGGACTTTGCGGTCTCGAAATTGAACATCGCTTGCGCTCTTGCTGAGCTTTGAAATCGTATTGCGATGCTTTCACGAGTTCTTGATCGCAAACCGTCCTGGGGAACCTCCCAACCCCAAGATGGTTTGGAAGACAGGTCCAGCTTTCAGAGGTGGAGATTCCATGGCCAGGATGCAATCCAACTCGGTGGTGGCCAAGCGGCCCGTTCTATAAAACGCCGATGGCAGTAGCCAATGCGTGTTTCATCGGCACGCTGATGACCGATGTGACCTATTGGCGAAGCGCGGAAATGATGTGGGCGGATTTTTCCGCCTGGTTGCTCTTCGCCGGCCTGGTCGTGGGCGTGCTTGCGGCTCTAGCGGCCCTTGTCGATTTGTTCACCGGTCGACTTTCCGGTGCGGCAAGGTCTGCGTGGCCCTCACTTCTCGGCACCCTCGTCGTGCTCGTCATAGCGTTCTTCAACGCGCTGGTGCATAGCCGCGATGCCTGGACCTCGGTAATGCCGACAGGGCTCACCCTGTCAGTCGCGACCGTGATCGTCCTGCTCCTCGTGTGTGTGCTGGGATGGAGTTCCGGCCGCAATCGAGTGGAGGTGGTCGAATGAGCGCCACGGTGTTTTCCAGCCGATATGTCCAACGCGCGGCTGGTCTCGGTCTGCTGTGCGGATTGCTCCTCACACTGCCGGCGTGCAGCAATAATGAGCCGGGTGCAGGTGATCAGGTCGGAGCGAACCCGACACTGCCTGAATTGGCTCAGTATCTTATTCCGCCGATGCACGTCGCTTCGATCATCGGGTGGAAACAGGATGAGACGCCGACGGTCGCCAAGGGCCTGCAGATCAAAGCCTTCGCGAAAGGACTGAAGCATCCGCGCTCGCTCTACACACTTCCGAACGGAGACATTCTCGTGGTCGAGTCCGTGGCGCCGCCCGGTGCTGCGATCAAGCGTCCGAAAGACCTGATCATGGGCTGGATCGAGTCCATGGCGACTTCGGGCGGGGGCAATGAAGGAAGCAACCGCGTCACCTTGCTGCGCGACACGAACGGCGATGGCATGCCCGATGTCCAGGACATATTCCTCGATCATCTCAATTCGCCCTTCGGCGTGGCCCTGGTCGGCGACGATCTCTACGTCGCCAACACCGACGCCATCGTGCGTTACCCCTACACCACGGGCGACACCAAGATCACCGCCCCCGGCACCGTACTCACACCGTTGCCTGGTGGGCCGATCGACCACCATTGGACCAAATCCCTTGTCGCCAGTCCTGACGGGTCGCTGCTTTATGTCGGGATCGGCTCCAACAGCAATATCACCGAGAACGGCATCCAGGCCGAGAAGGACCGGGCCGCGATCTGGGAGGTCGACCGGGCCACCGGGCGCTATCGCATTTTCGCGAGCGGGCTGCGCAATCCCAACGGGCTGAGCTGGGAGCCGCGGAGCGGGGCGCTGTGGGCGGTCATCAACGAGCGTGACGAGCTTGGTCCCAATCTGGTTCCCGATTACATGACATCGGTCAAGGACGGTGCGTTCTATGGCTGGCCCTACAGCTATTACGGCCAGCATGTCGATCCGCGCGTGATGCCGCAGAGGCCGGATCTGGTGGCGAAAGCTATCCCTCCGGACTATGCCCTGAGTTCCCATGTCGCACCTTTGGGCCTGGTGTTCTACACCGGAACCGACCTGCCGGACCCCTATCGCAACGGCGCCTTTGTCGGCGAGCATGGCAGCTGGAACCGCAAGCACTTCAATGGCTACAAAGTCGTCTTCGTAGCGTTCAAGGACGGCCATCCGCAGGGCAAGCCGCAGGATGTCGTCACCGGTTTTCTCGACAACGACAACAAGGCGCATGGGCGGCCCGTCGGAGTTGCCGTCGACAAGGCGGGGGCGCTGTTGATAGCGGACGATGTCGGAAACACAGTCTGGCGCGTGACGTCCGCATCCCGGTAGATATTTCTTCTCGTATAAGGCGTGCCGCGAGAAACAGCACCGAGCCCGCTGCCTTTCTCTTCCGGAACAAGTCTTTCAAGATGGCGTTGACTGCCATGTGATCCCGTCGCGAAGGCAACAACGCCGATTGATCGGGGGGCCCTCGAAACAGTCAAGGACGTTCAAATGCAGCTGACAGCCTTCGCCCTCAATTGCTCTCTCAAAGCCTCCGACGACAAGGAGAAATCCTCCACCGACCGCCTGCTTGCCGACCTTCTGGCGGCGCTGGTACCGCATGGGGTCAAGGGCGAGATCGTGCGTTCGCTCGATCATGATATCAAGGCCGGTGTGCTTTCAGACATGGGCAAGGGCGACGACTGGCCGAAACTCAGGCGGAAGATTCTGGCAGCCGATATTTTCGTGCTGGGGTTGCCGATCTGGCTCGGTCAGCCCTCGAGCGTTGCCAAGCGCGTGCTGGAGCGCATGGATGCGTTCTTGGACGAAACCGATGGCCAAGGGCGCATGCCGGCGGCCGGAAAGGTTGCTCTGGTGGCCATTGTCGGCAATGAGGATGGGGCGCATCACTGCCACGCTGCATGCTTCCAAGCCCTGAACGATGTCGGCTTCACCATTCCCGCCAACAGTGGAATCTACTGGGTCGGCGAGGCCATGGGCGATGTCAATTATGTCGACCTGCCTGAAACGCCGGAAAAGGTTGCCGCCGCGATCGAAATGGCTGCTTCCAACGCTGCCCATCTCGCTGGCTTGTTGAAAGGCGATGCCTATCCTGGCGTCTTGCGGTGAAGGTCGGTCTGGGTGTTGGCCCTCTGTATCCCAAACGCCCGAATGCTCCAACCGAAAGCCACGCCGGCTCGTCCTTTCATCGGTGATTGCCCGTGATCGCCGGATGGCAATAACCCAGCCCTTCATGTTGCGGGCAAGACGGGCTGCGGGTATCATGCTAGATCAAAATGAGCACGATCTAAATGTATCCGGGTCGACGATGACGATCCGGCCGTCGGCGAGCACGAAATACTCCTATGTCTCATAAGCTGGGACAATCTTGACGATGCGAGCCCGCAAGCGATGCAGCCTGATCTTGTGACGCGGCACCTCGATGCCTACGGAAACCTCGAAATCGACATTGGCTACGGGCTCGACTTTCGTCTCTTTGATCATCTGGGTGATTTGGGTTTTCTGTTCGACCGTCACATTGTTGATCGAAGCGGTCGAAGTCTTATGCTGCGTAGAGTCTTGCCTTGGGCCTGCTGGACCATGGTAGCGCCGGGCTTGCCTTGGGCCTACTCACCGGCCTTGGCCCCGGTCTTGCGGGTAGCCGCCCCGGCGGCGCAGTTTGTATCTGCTCCCCGCTGGCTTTCCGACTGTTGTTGAGCCATTGCCGTTCCACAGCCAAGCCCGATCAACAGCCAAGCCCGATCAACAGCATGCTGGTGATGGGAACTGTTTCATACGAAAATCTCCCTGAGAAATTCGTCCCTTCACCGGGTCGAACTTCATCAAAAAGGGGTTGGTTCCAGGATGAAGGCGAAGGACTGCCAAAAGTCGCCGCCGTGAGGACGGAGCACGGCACATTCGGCAGACTACAGGTCCATCAAATTTAAATGACCGGACCTTCGTTCGATGGGACGCTGATGTTCTCGCCAGATCAGGAGGAAGGCGTGGCCCATCCCCAACGCGAAAACTACGAAGAGTTCGAACCCAGCGGCGCCGCCGTTGAGCCGCGCATTGAGGTCGTCGAAGCGTATGGCGAATGGTTCGTCCGCGTGGTCGGAGACGACCAACAGGTTTGCCGTCAGTTCGAGCTCGAGTCCATCGCCCTTGCCTATGCGGAAGGCCAGCGCAGGCGTTTGAAACTTGCGGCCATTGTGCGCCTTTAGCAGGCCGGTTCCACATATGGTGAGCTTGGAGGACATGCCGATACGTCCCGCAACGTTGCCTGTCAGTGGGCACCATTAGACGAGGCAAGCAGCGCGGCGACTTGAAGCAAGTCGCTCACCTGGGTTCGTTGTTCATGCTTAGATAGGTAGGATCGAACTCGGCAAGCTCTGCAAGCTGATCCCAATCCAGAATGGTAACCGTGTGGTTCACCCAGGTGATGACCTTGGTCTTTTTCAGGGATCCGATCACCCGGTTCATATGCACAACCGACAGACCCAGCACATCGGCCATCTCCGCTTGCGAAAGGGGCAGGTCGAAGCTCATGCCGCTGGTGCGCTTGACCACCTGCAGGCGAACGAAGAGTTCGCATATGAGATGGGCGAGATGCGAAGTCTTGGAGCGCCTGCCCATTGCCACGATCCATTCGCGGTGAATGGCGCCATCGACCAGTGTGTCGAGCCACAACAGGCGGGTCAGGTGCGGCGCCCGTTCGGTAATTGTCCTCAATTTGCTATGGTCCGCGAACATGACACGGCAAGGCGAGAGCGCAACGATGCCGTGGTCCATCGTCCGGAGCAGGAAGGCGTGGAGGTCGACGAAGTCGCCAGGCACCTGCAAGGAGGTGAACTGCCGGCCACCATCCTCGAGCACTTTGTAGCGTGCCGCCAGGCCGTCGAGCAGCATCGTGCTGTAGGCTGGCCGCGATCCTGTCGAGACGAGGTCCTGGCCCTTTTCAAAATCTCTTCCAAAGGTGACCGTCTCGGCGAGCACAGCCTTCTCTTCGTTCGATAGATCGTCATGCTGACCAAGTTGCAGATAAAGGGGTTCCAGCATGGCGGCCTCGGGGCGATCGAAGTGGGAAGCCGATCGCCTGTGTGTCGGGAAGCCGAACCCTAGACCATCGGAAGATGACAAAAGCTACCATTTGACAGGCTGCGCCAGTTTTCGTGCAAATGCTAGTGCGCACGGGGAACCATTCGCATGTCGATGTATTTAGAACGCTGAGGCTTCCATGAATGAAACGTTACTATTTCGATCTTTATAACGGCGACGGCCTGGTCTCGGACGAGGTTGGCCAGCTGTTCGAATCCCCAGAGCAGGCAAGAGCGGAAGCAGTTCGCATCTTGCATGACATTGCTCGCGATGAAATGCCGGATCGCGATCTCGTCAAGATAACCCTTAAAATGCGTGAGAAGGGTGGGACGCGGGTGTTCGAGGCGTCTCTCACCCTCAACGCGGCCTGGACCGCCTGACAGCCTCATCAATACAACGATGCAGGAATGCGTGGCGGCTAGTTCGTATGGCCATTCGTCGATGTCGGCATCGGCGATGCTCCATTGCCTGCGATGCGTATATCCTTCGAACTCCACGGCCATGGCTTGGCGCACCGCGCTTTGCGCGCCATCGGCTCCGAAGACATAGTCGAAACTTTCTTCGCTTTGGCCGTGGGGTGTGTCGATCCGCGCTGCGGAAGCGTCACCGGTTTCCCGCAGGCCAATCCGCGTATTGCGCCATCCGACCGCAGATCCCAAATTCCGCCAACCGCGCGGCCATTACGGTTTCTGTGTCCCTCTGCGGCAGCGACAGCAGAAAATTGTAACGACGAGGCAGAACCGAGAAATCAATCCGTCCGAGGGATTGGCCGTTGGCGTGAAAACAGGCTCCGCCGATTTTCAGGCCATTGGCCAGCAGCCTGGCGGCGACGTCGCTGGGTTTCCAGAATATCGATCGCCTTGGCGAGCGGTGTCGGTCCGTCCTTGCGGTCGATGATCCAGGATACAACGCCGCGCCTAGCCATTTCAGGCCTGTCGGGCCGGCTCCGACAATCAGGATGGAGGGATCGCGCGCCATTGGACATCAGCTTTTTGGCAGCGCGTAAGCGATGACATCATCGCCAACTTTCGTCTCCATGAAATGATGGCCGCCAGAGCTATGACGACGTACTGCCTGCCATCTACATCATGATCCTGCCCGGCATGGGAGTGGTCTCCGAGGTGCTGCCCTGTTTCAGCCGGCGGCCGCTGTTCGGCTATAAGGCCGTCGCCCTGTCCTCAATGGCAATCGCCGTGTTCGGCTTCCTGGTATGGGGCCACCACATGTTCGTCTCCGGCCAGTCAAGCCTATGCCGGCGTGCTATTCTCGTTCCTGTCGTTCTGCGTCGCCATTTCCCTCGGCGATCAAGGTGTTCAACTGGAGCCTGACGCTGCGCCACGGGATGCAGACCTCACCGTTCTTGCAAGAGCCGGAACAATGGCTGCAAGTTTTCCAAACCCGCGCCGCTCCTGCTCAACAGCGTTTTGCAACAAAAAAGGGATAGATGCCAATCGATGAGTTGTTGAGAAAAACGCGATCGTTCACCTCAGCGACATCAACTGCCACAGGCTTGTTCGCCACGATCGCATCCATAGCCGCATCGAGTTAGATCGGCAGACCAGATCCTTGGCGAAGTGGTTTCGTGTGCTTGGCGGTAGGACGCCCATCGCTACCTTGGCCCGGCGAGCGTCGACGCCGCGCTCCCAAGCGTGCCATCGCCACCACCCACCAAGCATGTCGCTGTCGCTGCCGCTTGAAGGCAGGCCATGTGACCAATCGAATTTATAGTTCAAGCACAGCTTGATGCTGTGGACTTCGTTGTCGAACCCGGTGTTTGACGCCAAACTCGATGGTCTGGTTCCAAGGTCTAGATAAAGATATTCGGATTTCGGTGACCAATGGTCAACGAATGATACCGTCGGGCCTTTGATGAGGCCCGGACGTTTTCCCAAGCTTACGTTACGATGAAAGAAGACGCCGACAATGACAAGTGCGGAGAAAGAGTGGCGAACTGAATCTGATGTGCGCCGTGCGAGCCGTCGCTGTCGAAGGAGAGTGCGCCGGTCAAACTGTTGTAGACAATGTGGTCGGTGGTAGCATGTGCACTCCTTCCGGTGTGGAACGCTGCGGAGGGAAGCGTGCCGACGTGAAGCCCTGCAAACACGGTATGGTCGAGGTGGATCTCGTCCTGGGTCACATCGAAGTCGGTAATCTTGTCGACGTTGCCGGCCTTGAGGGCAGAATGGAAGATGAAGACATCCTTGCCCCCACCTCCGGTCAGGACATCTCGCCCGCCCCCGCCTTTGATGACATTGTTGCCAGCATTGCCCTCGATGGTTTGAGAGAATTCATTTCCCGTGAGATTGATGGCGGTGGTGCCGGACCGGCTTGTGGTCGCGAGATGCTCGATCTCCGAGCCGGCCGAAAGCGCATAGCTCACCGATGCCCGTACGGTATCGTTGCCACTGCCTTGCAGTTCCACCACCTTGTCGCCGGTGTTGTTCACATAATAGGTGTCGTTGTAGCCACGGCCGATCATCGTGTCGGCGCCCGTTGTGCCGTAAAGTACATCGGCACGGCCGGTGCCGTGGAAAACATGATCGCTGGTCGACGGCACGGTGCCGGTCGACGGCAGGGTGCTGGTTGGGGGCAAAGAGTTGGCCGGCGGTAGCGTGCTGGCCGGAGGCACTGTGCTGGACGGCATAGCATCGCTGGTCGCAGGGATGCTTGCGCCGCTTTGGTTATGTTGCAAGAAAAAAGCCTTTAATGCCGCCGAGTCTCCAAGAGCCGTATCGCCTTGCTGGGAGCCCCAAGCATACGCGTAGTCGAAGGCGGGTGACGGAACCAGCTTGGCAAAGTGGTCCATCATGGTCTGTTCTTGAGCTGCGGTGGGCACCACATATTGGCCACCCGTGTCGGTTTTATAGTTGCCGCCGCCAAACGCTTGGTAGCCTGGAATCATCTGGCTCACCGGGATGCCCGCTGCGTTGGCGGCAGCGACGTATCGGTCGATCATGTTGTAGTCGACCACGCCTCCCGTTCGCACAGGATAGGCATCCACCCCGTAGTAGTCGATATGCGTGTTGGCGGGATTGTAGGTATTCGAAAAATCCGGGTTCGCCGACGTCCCCAAGCTCATCATCGTGATATAGGTCTTGGCGCCTGGCAAATGTGAATGGATCCAGTCGGATTCTGCCATCAGATTGGCGGCGCTGGCGTAAGTACCCCACTTGCCGGTCGGGTCTGGCTCGTCAACAAGGAAGAAGCCAAATACCTTCGAATTGCCGATGAAGGGCGTGACTTTCTGGATAAAAGACGAGGACGCCCCGTTGACCTCGTTGAGCCAGACCAAGCCTTTCATGCCGGACGGCAGTGCGTTGAGCTGGTCAACGGATGAAACGTCAGCCAGATTGAATCCGGCTGTTGCGATGTCGGCGCCCGATCCGCCTGACGTGTAGTGGAGAGTTGTCATGCGCTTTCCTTCAAGTGATTCGGCACCCGCCCCCTGCGTCGTCGTAGTCGAGGGATACATTAGCGCCAAATCACATACATGCACCCATTGAGAGATTCGTTGATCAATGGGAAGGAATGCGCTGGCGGCCCCCCTCTATCAGCCATTCTGTGGATTGCGCTAGGCCTGGCCTATGCCACGGAGTGCGGTCTGCAGTTGTTGAGGTTCGATCATTATCGTGAGAACGGCCTGGGTGCTCGGCTTCGGACCACCGGCGCATTAGGCGAAGCAGTGTGTATCAGTCTTTAACAACCACCGGCGGCCTGGTGCCGTGATGGCGGTGCGCTATCGAAAGGCCTTCAAACCGGCACGTCAAGCCTTTACCTTCTCAAGGACGAACAGCCGTTCGCAGGATAGCAGTGGGAGAACGCTGAAGGAGTCCGTCAGGGCGAGCCCGACTTCTTCGAAATCCTGTCGCGCAACGTCAAGTCTCACGGGATGGGGTGCGGAAATCCCTCCGGTAATCATCTTTCGCAGCTTCAGACGTATTCGCTGGAAACGAGTTGTCAGACCGTAGGATACGATTAGCCGATAGCTGGAAATGCGCGCCAGTTCATTGATAATGTCTCGTCTGAGATGGGGCGGAATAAGATGGATGAGCCGGAGACAGACTACCGTGTCAAAGCTCTCGTCGGCGAACGGAAGCTTTGTCACATCGCACCGGATGAATCCTCGAAAACCCGGCTGACCTTCGTACGAGGTCTTTGCCAAAACCATCATTTCCATTGAGATGTCCGCGGCGAGAACCTCGCGACCTTGCTGGCTCAGCACCTGAGCCAGCTTCCCGGTTCCACAAGGGACATCCAGCAGCCGAGACGGACGCGGACTGCATCTCTCCAGCGCCTTGCCGATGCAGCGCTGCTCTCTTCGGGCGATGATGTACGATGCCAAGCTGGAGAGCTTCAAGCGGCCCTCATACCCCTTCAGGTACCAACTCGCAATGCTTGGATCTTGGTACTTCTGTTTGGTTGCAAGCTCATAGCTCGCGACCTCGTCGTCGTAATTGACAGGTTCAGTGATGGGTGCGTTCGATACGGCGCGAGCCATCTTCAAATCCTCGATCATCGGCTCACTTTCGCTTTCGTCTTCTCTTGTCCGGTGTTCGTAACCGCTTTGCCAAGGTTCAAACTACCGTTGGCTCGCGATGCGCGCGATTGGGCGCGGCTCGGAAGTCAGCAACCCGAAGGCGTACGTGCGGAAGCGAGGCTTCCAGAACGCGCAATGTTTTGCATCCATCGAATGGATGAAGACTTGCCCGGAGTTGACGTTACCGTGCTTGCCTCACGGATGCACCGCGGGAAATTCCCGATCGACCTTTGTCGGGAAGTGGGAGGAACGGAAAAGCGGATGGAGGAGGAATCCAGAAAATCGGTGAAGGAAACGATGCAGTTGGAACGCCAGCACGCAATCGCGGCAACGTCCGTTTTCGATGATCTGGCGACTGACGACTTTGAGCTAAAACGCGATAGCTGCAAGAGGGGTTTCGAGCCACCTGGGCAGCAGCTGGCTGCCAAAGAAGGGACCGGCAGTCATGGTTTAACCCGACGCCTGTCTCACGCAAGCGTTTGGGCCTTGTTTATTTACGCGGCGGGTGCCGGGTTGACCTTCGTAACCCAGATCGCGATCGCCCGTCTGGTGGGCGCGGCGAGCTTTGGAACCTACACCTACGTGTTCGCCTGGATCACGCTTTTGTCTTATGGCTCGACTCTCGGTTTTCACGTGGCCGTATTGCGGTTCGTGCCAGCATATGAGGCAACGAACCAATTTCCGATGGCCCTCGGGTTCATCCGTTTTGGATCCAAAGCCTGCATCATATTGGCAATTCTGATCGCGGCGGTTGGCGCGCTGATCGTGGTGGAGTGGCCTCACCATCTGGAACCGGAGCTTGCCATCAGTGTGTTAATCGGCTTGGCGACGCTTCCGCTAATCACAATCTATCTCACCGGCGCAGGCGTCGTGCGCGCCTTTGGGGGTGTTATTTCCGCACTCCTGCCCGAGCGAATTGTCCGTGACGGACTTATGCTCGCCCTGCTCGGCCTCGCAGCTTATTTCACGCCGTGGCGGTTGGACGCGACGGCGGTGATGTGGATGCTGCTGATCAGTTCAGCCACCGCAGCCTTCATAACGGGTGTCAGCGTCTGGCGCCTGTGGCCCGCTGGCCTAAGTGCCGCGCCGCCGACCTATGCCTTCAAGGATTGGTGGCCTTCGCTTCTTCCCATCATGATCATGACATTCGTGGACGTTCTGATGAACCGGACGGCTGTGGTGCTGCTCGGAAAAATCGGCTTCATAAAGGGGGCCGGGATATTCGGGGTCGGATCGAACATCTCGTTGCTTCTCACTCTACCACGTGTTGCGGTGAGCACCGCTTTCGCCCCGGCTATCTCGCGCCTGTTCGCGCGTAAGGATTTGACGGGACTCCAGGCACTATTCGCAAGAGCCACAATATTGTCCTTTGCGGGCGGCGTGGCGCTGGCGCTTCCACTGCTCGTGCTTACCGAACCGGTGTTGCGTGCGTTTGGAGGTGAATTCACCTCCGGCGCGCTGATAGCTCGGATTCTGATAGTGGGACAGCTATTCGCGGCGGCAGTAGGGCCGCAGCAGCAACTCTTGACGATGACAGGCCACGAGCGCGCCGCGGCTATACTGATGTCTGTCGCGGCACTCGTTAATGTCCTTGGTTGCATCGTAGGTATCGCGTTGAATGGAGCTGTTGGGGCAGCCATCGTCACCAGCGCGACGGCGGTTTTCCTGAGCGTTTGTCAAGCGATCTACATCCGCTCCCGGTTAGGGATTCATCCCGGATTAATCTGGGCGATCAGACATGTGCGTGAAGCCGTGATGGCGGGTCAGTTGCGCTAGCAAACCAATAAAATGGAGTCGATGGATGCTCATGGCCGCAGAGGGATTGACGACAAAGTTCATCGGAAAGACACGGCAATCAGTGGACGTTTTGCGAACTGATGGGCTTGGACGATTCCTTCAGCTCTCGGCCTTGTCGCTAAGCGAACCGCTTAGGTTTCAATGGCTTCGTCGTCGTGTTGCGGCCGATGCACGGCAAGCATTGACTAGCCTAAAGGTGGCAAAGCGAAGTCGCGGCTTGTTTATCGATTGCGGCTCGAACATTGGCCAAGGTTATAAGTTCTTTTCTCAGTACTTTACGCCAGACCACTATGACTACGTCCTGATCGAACCCAACAAAAATTGCTTTTCGTATCTTCGCGCTTTGTGCACTGGGGAAATAAATATTGAGATCATCGGCAAGGCGGCCAGCGTCAGGGACGGTCAAGTCGAACTATTTGGCCCCCCCGCGGACCGGGCGGAGCCCACTCACGAAGGTTGCTCGATTGTCGCGGACCACAATGGAAGTCTGTATCAGTCAGAGAGGTTTGCGCCGGATCTTGTCGAAACGTTTTCACTGTCACAGATGATTCGAGCAAAGCGTGATCTATACGACATTGTCATTCTAAAGCTCGATGTTGAAGGCGCTGAGTATGACATACTCGACGACGTGCTCAACTCCGGCACACATCGTGATATCTTCGCGGCATATGTGGAGTTTCATTCTCTGTATGTGCGGGGTTCCGAGAAAAGACGAAAACAAGCCGTCGAGCGCGAAATAGTACATGCTTTCTCGAATGCAGGCACTCGCTTCAGAAGATGGATATAATATCCCTGGTGAAAGGGCTATCTCTTGGTTTGGGTTGAACAATGATCCTAGAGTTATTCGGGCCTTCTGCTGCCGGCAAGACGACCTTGGCGTCTGAGTTGATGCGCCTTCTGAAAATTCAGGGATACACCGTCGTATTACAAATCGGGGATCGCCGGCATCCGCTCAAAAGAGCCGCCTTAAAGTTATTTTCGAGTTTGTATTTGAGGTGGACTGGACAGCGATCTCTGGCTGCGGAGATGCTTGGAATGTTTCCGCCTAGGAACGAATTGTGGGCCATTCGTCTGAAGTGGCATCTAGAAGTTCTTATCCGGGCTTGGAGTATAGCTCAGGCGTCCGATGACGTTATTTCAATTTTTGATCAGGGAATGGTTCAATCCGTCTGCTCACTCATTTTACTCAGCGGCATAACCGATCGTGAGAGCTTGGCGCGCGCTCTTGACTTAGCGCCTAAACCGGACCTGCTCATCCGATTACAGGCGCCGAGAGAAGTTCTAGAGGCGCGCCTTCGGGAACGCCGGCGTAACCTTGGCATCATTCAACAGCTTCTCGAAGTCGATCTACAGAGCAGTCTCGATCATATTGATCACGTCAATCTCGTGGTCGAGCACCTTGAATCACACCGACTTCCCACGATTTGCGTCGAAAGCTTGGATCCAAGCGGCCTCGCAACCGCTGCCGAAGTTATAGCACAGCAAGTGCGCGAAAGATTTCACGCAGCACAGGCGAGGTCCCTCGTCATTGGTCCTGAAAGGGACGCGGATTTCAATCAGACGGCGCATCACTATCATGTCTGACATTGGAGAAATTGGTCCGCTCATTTGCAAAAGGCGCAACCGCGCGAAAGTGGCGACATCATGTGACCTTAGCTCGCCTTCGCCTGGACGCCGCAGATGGTAGTCCGAAATGTGCTCTTGGCCTGCGGTGTGGTGATGTCGTACGCGACACAACTCACCGTACCCATAGTGCACACCGGTTACGGCGAAACATTCCTCGTGCTTTGGATACTGCTCTCGATTGGACGTATCCTTGGCGGCGGCCGCATGGAAGCCTCGCCCGTCTTCGCCAAGCTCGCGGGCTTTTGGGCACTTATGGCACTTGCTCTGGGCCTGGGCATTATCGTTGGGTACCTGACCACCGTCCTGTATCTGTCCCCGTTACTGCACGACCTGCTAGCCTATCTCTTGCTTGCTAGTGTCACCTGCCTGGCCGCTGCTGAGCCCGATGCCGCTCGCCATCTTCGCGATTGTGCCTGGTGGGTTGTCGCAATCGCCAATGTTGGCCTTGCCATTCAAGTGGCACTTGGCTGGGGGTGGATCAGCCAGTCCGGTGTCAATCCGTGGTACTGGGATCGCTTCTGCGGTTGGTCAGATAATCCAAACCAGCTTGCACTTTACTGCGCGCTCTTTGGACCTCTGGCCTTGCACCTTGCAACGACCGCGACCAACCGCTGGGGAAGGTTCTTAGGGCTCTGCGGCTTGATCCTGCCGTTCTATGTCGGCAGGCTGACCAAGAGCGATACATACTTATACACCACGATCCTGACGGGTCTGATGTTCCTGGGATTGCGGACGCGGACGTGGCTCAAGACCGGCGGTGGAAACTCAAATCTTTCCCGCCAAATCGGCCTCTTGTTCATAATCGGCTTACTGCCGCTTGCAATGGCAATGACCCCCTATGTCGTCACCGGGTTCGACAGCGCCGAAGCGTTCGCCAAGAGCCTTACGAAGGACAAGGGCGGTCAAGCAACCGAGGACACTATGGCGCTTCGCCTTTACCTCTGGAGCGAGGCAGTGGACAAGGGCCTTCGATCGGGATCGCTGGGGCTGGGCCCTGGTCCGCACATGGAACGCCCCCCTGTCAGCAACCAGCAATTTCTGCCACACCCATTCGAGGCGCACAGCACATTTCTTGATCTGTACAGTCAAGGTGGGTTCATTGCAGTCCTGGCGTTGATGTGGATTGTCGTTTCTTCCGCCATATCCGCTTGGCGCGCGAAATTTGACGCCCTGCTAGCCCTTTTGGGTTCGATCATCATCTTCAGCATACCGCACTTGATCATACGCCATCCGATCATGTGGTTTGCGCTCATGATTTGCCTGTTTGCGGGGAGTCCACGGATTACAGGCGCAGCGCGAATCTCGAGAGACGGCTTGTATGTCGGCAAGCGCGCTCGCATCTTGCATGTCGCCCAAGAGTGACCTCAGTTTTTGGAAAACGACATGCCATGAAAACAGATACCTAAAGCGCGTCGCATGAAACGCTTTCAACGCGACCCGCATTCTTACCTTGGCCAGGAAAGGAATAGCAGATGGATGCCGATAGACGGGAGAAAGAGGATACTTCGTTCAATCCCAGGCTGTTGGACTGGCTGGTATGCCCAATGACCAGGAGCTTACTTGCCTGGGATGCAGATGATAAGGAACTCGTATCGAAAGCCGCCGGACTTGCCTACCCGATACGCGATGGCATTCCGATCATGCTGGCGTCGGAGGCACGAGCGATCACCTCCGCAGTTGTCAAATCCAGTGCCCCAAGCCGAAAACTTTAGGCCGCATTCGGACGCAGGCACATGAAGGAAGGTGTGCCGCAGGATATCGCCCCCTTTGTCGACGGACCTCTCCGTGCTTGGCCATCATCCCGGCAGTACGGACCACGTTGACACAGTGCGTAGCCATCTGACCTGGTTCGCCGCGGCGGCTTGTTGCCAGAACACGATTTGCTTCATTCGAACAGACGAGGACAGTGGGCAGGGCTCCTCCTAGCGTTGGCTTCGCGTCATGAGCGCAGAGGAGATGAAGCGGGCCCATGAAAGAAGACCCGGAAGCCAGCAACATTGCGCGACGGAGATGCCGTGCATGTTCGGGGAGGGCGGTATGAGCCCGCATCTGGTTTGCGTGGGAGGTGAGGATCACCTCCTGAGAATTCCCTTCCTGCTGTCCCTGCGCGAAAGAGGCTTTCGGGTCACCGCGGTTTCGAGCAGTGATGGTGCCGCATTTGCGCCTCACGGCATTGCACATCACCAATTGAGTTTCGACCGCTTTGCCAGCGGCAGCGCAGAGTGGGGCACTTTGCGCGCGGTACGCAAATTGCTGTTGGAAATCCGGCCGGACATCGTCCAGAGTTTCGATACCAAGCCGAACCTTCTGACACCCATTGCGGTACGAGGGCAGCTTCCGGTCATCCGCACCATCAATGGGCTTGGCTGGACATTCTCCTCGCTGGAGCCGAGGGCGTTGGCCCTGCGTCCGATTTTTTGCTGTCTGCAGGGACTGGCCTCCATCTGGACAGCCGCGACCGTGTTCCAAAATCGGGACGACCAGGCTTTCTTCGCACGCTACCGGCTCGTCGGACGCGGCAAGGGGCGACTGGTCCACAGTTCTGGAATCGACGCGGATGCGTTTGCCAATGCGCGGGATCGCGGTCCTTCGGCGACGGCGATGCGCGAAGAACTTGGGCTCCAGTCTGCGGAAATTGTGATCTTTGTCGGTAGACTGACCCGTCAGAAGGGAATCCCGACTCTCCTTGAAGCGGTGCCCCGCGTCCTGCGCGAGAGGCCAAACGCACGTTTTGTGCTTGTCGGCCCGTGGCAATCCGAGGGCCCGTTTGCCGTCACCAAAGCGGATATTGACCGATACGCACCTTATGCAATCGCCCTGGGACCGAGGCGGGATGTTCCAGCACTTCTTGGTATGGCTGACTTATTCGCCTTTCCCACCCAGTATCGCGAGGGCGTCCCGCGCGTCCTTCTGGAGGCTGGCTTGGCTGGATTGCCGATCGTGGCCTCAAGGATGCCCGGCTGCAACGACGTGGTCGAAGACGGGTGGAACGGCTATCTCGTCCCACCCCGCGATGTGGCAGCCCTCTCATCCAGAATAATTGAAGTTCTGTCTGATCGCGCGCACGCGAAGCTCATGGGAGGGCGCTCGATCGGATTTGTTCGGGAGCAATTTGCGCTGTCCCGCGTCGTCGACCAGTATTGTGATCTGTACGAGAGTGTTCTTGATGGCCGAACGCCTGGCAAGCCTTCACATTCGCCCCTCGCCGTCTCGATGACGCAGGAAGCAAGCCGACGGTTGGATGAGGCGCGGCAATGACCCGCGACGCAATATTGGCGCTCGCCGCCGCGAGGTCCCATACGACGCACCCCGCCGCTGCGGGATTGCCAACAGGCCACGCCGAATTGTTTCTGACGCGCCGGCTCGTTCTATTGATCACGCAAATTCCAATCAGGACGATTGCGACGACCGTCCGCCAGCGAGGGGGCTAGCATGTGTGGGATCACTGGAATTCTCCTGGCCCCAAACACCGCCGATGCGGGGTCGCTCAGGGCAATAGGACAGATGACCTCCGCTCTTCGGCACCGTGGGCCGGATGGCCAGGCGGTATGGACGAACCGTGAAGCCGGTATTGCTTTTGGTCACCGGCGCCTGGCCATCGTCGATCTGACCGACGCCGGCCGCCAGCCCATGCAATCGGCGAGCGGCCGCTATGTCATCACCTTCAATGGCGAGATCTATAATTTCCAAGATCTGCGCCGCGAATTGGAAGGCGCAGGCCACTGCTTCCGCGGAACCGGTGACACGGAAGTCATGCTGTGCGCGATCGAGAGCTGGGGTCTCGAGGCGGCACTCACGCGCTTCGCCGGCATGTTCGCTTTCGGACTTTGGGATCTGAAGGAACGGATACTCCATCTCGCCCGCGACCGAATGGGCAAAAAGCCGCTCTATATCGCCTCGACACAAGAAGCGCTGCTCTTCGCTTCGGAGCTGAAGGCAATCAACTGTTTCCCGGGGTTCAACCCGGAACTCAATGTCGATGCGGCGGCGATAATGCTTTCAAAAGGGTGGGTGCCAGATGACCATTGCATCTGGCAGGGTGTGTTCAAGCTGCCGCCCGGTTCGGTCCTGTCCGTGGCGGCAGCGGATTTCGCCAATGCCCGCGGCGCTTGCGCGCTTGCCCATCGCACTCGATACTGGTGGTCGCTGGCCGACGTGGCCTGCAAGGCGCGGCGGGAGCCGATCGCCGGCAGCGACGAGGAACTCACGAGCGAGCTTGACAGTCTGCTTCGCCTTTCCGTGCGCGAACGAATGGTCGCGGACGTGCCCCTTGGCGCCTTTCTGTCGGGTGGAATAGACAGCTCGACCGTCGTCGCGCTGATGCAGGCGCAGTCCAGCAGGCCCGTGCGCACCTTCACCATCGCGTTCAGCGAGGCAGGCTTCGACGAAGCGCCTCATGCCGCTGCGGTTGCGCGGCTTCTGGGCACCGACCACACCGAGCTTAACCTTTCACCAGCCGAAGCGCGCGACGTCATTCCGGAGCTGCCGCGCGTGTGGGACGAGCCGTTCGCCGATGAGTCGCAGATTCCGACGCTTCTGGTGGCGCGGCTCGCCCGCCGGCACGTTACGGTAGCGCTGTCGGGTGACGGCGGGGACGAATGCTTCGCTGGCTACTCCCGGCACTTCATGGCAGCCCGCCTGAGAAAGGTGCAAGGGCTCCCAGCACCATTTCGTCGGATGGTGACGGCGGGGATCGGTTTGCTGGCTCGAGCCTCGCTGCACGATTTCGCCGGCAGGTTGCCGTTATCGGAAAATGCACGGCACGCGTTGCGAAGCGACCGCTTGAATCGCCTTAGCCACCTGCTCGAGGCGACAGGTGAGGATGATCTGCTTCGGCGTCTAACCGGGACTTCGTCCCAGAACCTGCTTCATCATCAGCCACCGGCGTCGCGCTCCGGCTTGCCGCAACTCGACGACATGTTGTCCCGTCTCCTGTTCGACGACATGACCGGTTACCTGCCGGGCGATATATTGGTGAAGCTCGATCGCGCGACCATGGCCAGTAGTCTCGAAGGTCGATGTCCAATTCTCGACCATCGCGTCGTCGAATTTTCCTGGCGACTGCCGAACCACCTGAAGGTTCAAAATGGCAAGGGCAAGTGGATTCTTCGCCAGTTGCTGGGCCGCTATTTGCCGCAACGGCTGATCGATCGGCCAAAACAAGGTTTCGATGTTCCGATCGGAGCCTGGCTCAGGGGGCCTCTGCGCGCTTGGGCAGCGGACCTCATTGCAGGAATACGTCTGTCGGGCGACGGGATGCTCGACTCCGCAAAGGTCGATGCTTGCTGGCATGCTCACACCAATGGCGAACGGGATCATGCTCGCGATCTGTGGCCGGTGCTGATGTTCCAGGCCTGGCACAACGAGGCCACGCGGCCATCGAATCCGGCAACCTGTCTTTCTCACGAGATCGAAATCCCAGGGGCATGACATGGAAGGTTCCATAGCCAGACGCGCCAAACTGCCGCGTATCACGCAAGACGCTGTACCGAGGTTCGAAAACGACGCTGGCATGCGGCGACCGCAGCACAGGCGCGCGGAGGCATTAACCCCTTTCCATCAACTCGTTATCGTGATCGGGAGACTGAAATGGTTCGTGCTCGCCATCGCTCTGCTGGGTGGCATCCTGGGCGGACTTGCGGGGCTCGCTCGTCCTGTGTTGTTTGAGGCGACCACGCAGATAATCATCGATGCGCCAACCAGAAATACTTCTGCAGGCAGCACGGATTCTGTTCAGGACCTGGTGGATTCCAGCATTGATGACCATCTGACGATGCTCTCGTCTCAAGTCCATCTGCGTCGAGTCCTGGAGGCTTTGCACAGGGCGGAGGCGCCCGACGCTGCTGGGAAAACCGGCTCCAACGCCGTTTTGGGCGGTCAGCGCAATACGGGCTCGTTCCTGAGCGGTCTCATGAGCCGGGTGTTGTCGCTGGGCAAGCCCGCAATAGGCAGTCCCGAAGCAGCGGATGCCGCCGAACTGAAGATGCTGAGGAACGGAATGAGCGTTGGACAAGAGCTTCGGTCGCGGGTCATCACCATCGGCTTCACCGATGTCAATCCTGCACGTGCTGCTCTGGTCGCGAACACTTTCGCCCGGGTCTACATCGACAATCTCATAGAGGAACGTCGTGTATGGGATCAGACCGAATTGCAATCGGTGGTCGCCAGCCTGCCAAGAGTACAAGGCGATCTGGTCGATGCAACTGATCGTCTGGAGACATATCGGCTGACCCATGGGGCCGTCGATCAAAGCGCGGCAAACGACGCGGCCAATGAAGCTGCAGAGCTCAACCGGCAGATTTCCTTGTCGAAAGCGGACCTATCGACCGCCGAATCCCGCCTTCGCCGCATCCAGGAACTGCGAAGAACAGATGCGCCGCTGTCGGCGGTCGCTGCTGAAATCGCGTCGCCGGTCCTCGCCGCCCTGATGGCCCGTCAGTCCAATGCCGGCGGAGATAAGGGACTGAGCAATACGATCGATCAGGAGATCGAGCAGGGTATCGCTCGGCAGAACGCGGAGGCAAACATCTATCGCGCCCAGGTTGCGGCGCTGGAGGAGCGTAAGAATGTGCTCGATGCAGTTGTCACTGATACCGCCAGCCGCCTTTCCGGCTTGCGCGCGCTCGAGCCGCAAGTAGCCATCGTAACGCAACGCTACAACGACCTTCTCAGCCGGCAGCAGGATTTGATGCGGCGCATCGCGGCTCCGTCTCCTGGCGTCTCGCTCTTCTCGGCTGCATGGCCGCCGGCAAGTCCCAAGACTCTACCATGGGTTTTCCTGGTTCCTCCTGGAATGGTTGTATTCGGTCTCATCGCCGCCGCCTTCGTCCTGGCGCGCAACCATTTTAACAAAACCTTGCGCAGCGAGGCCGAAGCCGAGGCCGAGCTTGGGATCCCCTGCGTGGGACTGCTTCCCAAGATATCGAAGCCGCACGCGAAACAGCTTCGGCATCTGATTCTGGGCCAGCAGAACTCGCCCTTCAGTCGCGCCGTGACCTCCGTTCTTGTCACCGCGGCGCCACCTCTGGGGAGAGGGCAGCAGCATATCATTCTCGTAACGTCCAGCATCCAGAATGAAGGCAAGACAGAGTTGGCGTGGGGCCTGGCACTGGCGGCCACACGGCTGGGAGGACGGGTCCTCTTCCTCAACCTTGATGGCAAGGACGTGCGGCTCACGAACGAGTTTCGTGGCGAATCCAGCACCGCCAAGGCCCGTAACTCCTTTGGGGATTATGTGAGTGACCGCTGCTCCCTGCAGGATGCGATCACGAGAATGCCGGAAATCGGCGTCGATCTTATGAGCGCACCAGCGCCCTCGGATGATCTGTTGACGCTTCTGTCCACGGTGGATAGGTCTCGATTTACCGACGAGCTGCTCTCGGTTTACGACGTCGTCATCATAAACGGGCCCTTGGGGCTCGGCGGGCCAGAAACCAGGCTTCTAAAGCGCTGGGCGCATGCAGTGCTTTTTGCCGTTCGTTGGGCCAACACGCGGCGCAGTATTGCGCGCGGCGTTCTTGGCTCACTGCAAGCCGGTGGGTCGGTAACCATTCCCGTAGCAACTGTGCTTACCCAGGTTAATCTGAAGAAGCATGCCGGCTATCGGCTCGGTGATAGTGCCGACCTCCTGCTGGCGAGGATTTGATGAGGCACCTTCGCCCGCTCTCATGGTGCTGCAGGAAACCAACCGCGGTTCCAAGACCGGGCCTGACCTAGAACGATCATTGTAATTATACGAGCACCAGGATCCGCTATCTCAGCTAGAACAACGTTGGCACGCGCTCGTCCGGGAGTGGCACTGGAAACGCCATGACCCGAAAGAAGAGGCCGTCGTAACAACTACGATCGCCGGCGCGCTTGCCCTGGGCATTCACCATTGAGCCGGCCGGAAGCGCGTGTCCTTGGCCATGGGTCTGGAGAAATGAACGGCGTTGCCCTTCTTTTCGGGGTGTCGTAACCGCCCGTGTTTTGTGCCCTTAGGCGTGGATGAGCGTTTGCCCTTCTCGGCTGGCGAGCCTTTGATGAAGTTCCGGTACCATTCCACAAAACGCAGCGCGCCGTCCTTAAGGGCTGCCGCCGGTGTGAAGCCGACAGCTTAGCGAGGATCGTTGACGTCGGCGTGGTCCCAGAACGTCGCCGGGGCGAGGGCACATTGACCCGAAGGCATGGCGGCCAAGGGCCATCTCGATGGTCGCGATCAAACGGTTGATCACTTCGGGCGGATCATTGCCGATATCGTAGATCCGATGCGGCGCCGAACTGGTGGCCGGACTAGCCGCGCGACCGTCCCAACCCGGATCCGCGCGCGGCGTCGTCGCGAGGACCCGGACCACCCCTCGACCATATCGTTGCTATAGGTGAAGTCTCGCATACGTTGCCAGCGTTCGCTATTTCGATCGTTCGCTCCTCGGCGATGGCGTGGGTGAACGCATAGACCGCCATGTCGGGCCTGCTCCAGGGACCGCAGACGCTAAAGAACCGCACCCGGTGGCGGCAAGCCAGATAGATGGCTGTACGACAGCGCCGAAGGCCCGAGACTGCACCATCAGTCCCATGATCTGCGGAACGCGGCCAAGGGAAATGCCGCTGCGTTGCCATGGATCTTCGATCGCATGGATTTCGGCGGATGTTGGCACCCAGCGAAATCGCCAGTCCTATGGTAAGACCGAAATGCGTCCCAGAAGAGCCACCAGTTCCGCTTGGCGCTTTGTCTCGGTCTTTGCGAACAGGGAGGCGAGCTGAGAGCGGATTGTCGTGCGGCTGAGGTGCCAGCTGCGGGCGATCTCCAGAGGCGCGTCGCCTTGCGCCAGGCGTAACGCGAGCTGGGTCTCCGCGCTGGTCAAGCCGAACATTTTTTGCAAGGTCTGAGGGTTCGCCGCCGACGTGTTCTCACGGTCAACCAATGCGACGATGCTGGTCCCATCCGGTGCGATGGCGCCCGTCTCATTCAGGATCACTGGTCGGTCGCCTCTGCTGCGGATTACCACCCAGGATAGGGAGCCTGGATGGAAACGGACCGGAACGTTCGCGACCAGCCGCCTTAGTCCGGCAGAAATCTCGCCGGCCGTATCGGCCGCTTCACCCTGCCGCTCGAGCGTGTCTTGAGCGGCTTCGTTCCATTCGATGACCTTCTTGTTGCGGTCCAGCATCAGGTAGCCACAGCCGATACGGTCAAGCATGCCGGTTATGGACTCCAGGCTGCGTGGTCGCCGGATTCTGAATTTGGCGTCGGATCGATCCGGGAAATGTGTGGAGTCCGCGTGGCGCGGCTGTCTCAATACAATGTATTGGTTGCTTGCAACCGTATCGTTGTGCCTATGAATAACATTCATCGCTTCCATCCCAATAGTGATTGATTGCGACTTGAGCAAATTTCCAGTTATTACTTTCATCGCGCATCATTTTGAATCAAACCGTGCTCCTTGCCTTCAATTCGACATAGCTAAGAACCCTTCAGCATTTCTGTTCCGCTGCAGTCGTTGGAGCACGCTTTCCGATGAGCCCTTCCGAGTATGATTTTATTCGTCGGCTAAGGCATGGCAATCGAGCAGTGGTATTAGGTTGCACCTTCTCGACCTAGTCTCGACGGGCTAGACAGAAGGTTGTAGATTGGCGCATGCGTTCATACCTCCGTGGGCTGAAATCGTGGGTGTCAGGCCCCCCGTTAACTCACGTCGCTTCCTTATCGGTGCTGGCAGTCTCGATAATATTCGAGACGACAAATTCAATACTTGTTGGGCAGGACGGGGCGTTTGTCGCGTTAATTCCCGCTATACTTGTGATTGTATACTTGGAGGGTCGTGTGGCCGCGATCGCTGCGACGCTCTTCATGGCCGCAGCCGGCTTGGGGGCACGCCGAGCCCTGAACGCTCAGCTATCTGCTGAAGACTGGACGCGCGCCATCTTCCTTCTTGTCTCAGGCGGCTTGATCGCCTTTATGTTTCATCGCTTGCGACAAGACTTGCGCGGGGCGCTTGAGGTTGCGGAGACAAGGCTCGCCGCCATTGATGCGACGGAGACCCGCTATCGTGGCGCTTTCGAGCGCGCAGCCATGGGTTTTGTAAACACCAATCGACGTGGCGAGATGCTGCTGTCGAACAGCCGCCTTCGGGATATGACAGGTTACGGAGAAAAGGAACTCGCCCAGCTAAACCTAGAGGAACTCGTACATCCAGACGATCGAGATTCCGTGCTGGGGCCGCTGAGAACTCTGGATCGTGCCGCTTCCTTCGCTGCGGACGTCCGTCTGTTGAGACAGGACGGCACGACATTCTGGGCCCGCCTGGCCCTGTCGTCATCCCAGCCTGATGAGGTGTCCAGCGAGAGCGTTTTCGTGGTGGTCGACGATATTTCCGAGCGACGAATGGCACGCGAGGCGCTGCGCGCCCAGAAGGAATGGCTTGATCTCGCTTTGTCCGCAGGGCGCTTGGGCACGTGGCGTGTCGATCTCGAGGACGGGACAGTCACCGGCTCAGGTAAGTTCTGGGATATTTTCGGGCTGCCCCCGGCTCCCATCCGCCGCCTGGAAGAACTCTCGGCCGTTGTTCATCCGGCCGATTGGCCCAAGCTAGCTGCCTCCGCTATGCCATCGTCGGCTGTGAACTACGACATCGAGATTCGTGTCCGGCGGTCGGATGGCCATGTGCGCTGGATTGCGTTGCGCGGACGGCAGGAAAAACACGGCGATGGTTCGTGGCGCATCGGGGTGGCCGCCGATCTGACCGAGCGTCGACAAGCCACGCTTCTACGCATCGCGGTGAAGAAACGCGAGCTCGTCATGGCCGAGGAGCGCCATCGGTTCAGCAACCTGTTCCCTGTGATTACGGCCTTGGTAAATATGATCAATCCGCCAGAGAACGACGTTGCCAAATACAAGGAAATGCTGATTGACCGGATACGCACGCTGCAAGCGACGCACCTGCTTCTGTCAAGTCCTGCCAGCATGTCGGGGTTGCTTCACGATCTCGTCGCCCAGGAGTTGCAGCCCTTCAAGGAGACTCGCGAAATAACCATCAGCGGACCCTCCATCAGCGTACCAAGCGGCGCCGCCGAGAGCTTTGCGATGCTTCTCCATGAATTGACGACCAATTCCGTGAAATACGGTGCGCTGAGTGATCCACGAGGTAGGCTCGAAGTGAACTGGCAGTTCGCATCCGACGGCGCGGGCGACGACGTCGTCTTCGATTGGGTAGAATCGGGGCGGCGGAAGAACTCAAGCGTCGGACGCCACGGCTTCGGTTCCATGATAATCGGAGTGGACGGAACGCCGATTGTCGGCCATTCGCCCAAATTTCAAATATCGGAAGATGGACTGCGATATTCGTTGCGGCTATCGCGGAAGGAACTTGAATTCTGAAGCGCGCATCTTGCC
>NZ_RZQG01000099.1:0-11422 GCF_003998635.1 Mesorhizobium sp. M7D.F.Ca.US.004.03.1.1 | reverse complement strand
CTCCAATAGGACGCCGTTCGAATATCTGCGGCTGGATTTCGAAGGTGGTGGCGGGCCGGACAGCACCAATGCGGCCCTCGCCGAATGGGCGCCAAACGAGGACGGCGATCTGATGACGCCGTTCAACCTAACGGCTTCCTCGATCGTTGGCATCAACAATGGAGCAGGGTTCCAAACCTCGGATGTCGGGCGCGCTATTCGCCTCTACGCTTCCGATGGCCGCTGGCGCTGGGCCAAGATCGCAGCGCGCACCAGTACCACAATCGTCACGATCCGCATGTATGGCCATGCCCTGCCGGACCTCAGCCCGATATCCCGCTGGCGGCTCGGCACGCTCGTGCCCGGAAAGTATGTGGAGAGCGGCTCACTCTATGAGGAACGCCTGGCCTTCAGCCGGAAGTTCTCCGTCTATGCCTCGGCAACCGGCGACTTCGACAATTTCGCGCTGGGCGAGAAGGACGACGACGCGCTGGAGTTCGTCCAGGCCGGCGGCGGCCAGGCCAACGACATCGTCTGGATCGCCGACAGCGATGGCGCGCTGCTTATCGGCACCAGCGGCGGCATACGCGCGCTTTCGGGCTCGGGCATCGACGAGGCGCTGACGCCATCCTCGTTCAAGAACCGGCGCTCGCGTACCTTCGGCTGCGCCCGCATCCGTCCGGTCGATGCTGGCCAGTCGTTCCTCTATGTCACGCGCTCGCGCAAATCGATCGCCGAGTTGACGCAGACGGCGCAAAGCCGGTTTGCTTCGGACGATGTCGGCCAGATCTCCGAGCATATTCCCAAACAGGGCGTGGTCGAGCTCGCCTTCCAGACCGACCCCGACCCGCTGCTGTGGCGCTGGCCGGCAACTTTATTTGGAGGGCGTCAGCATTTTGCGTTTCGTATGATAATAATGAAGGGTGCTATTGCACCTGTCGCCAAGAATCAAAGAGGCGTTCGAATGCGGTCCATTCGCCAACTCTGGTTCCCCACGTTGGTCTTTCTAGCCCCGGTGCTCTTCTTCGCGGCTTCTCGAACCGACTATGCGAATTATGTCTCATATGCTTTGGAAGGCGATATTGTCGCCTACTCGAGAGATTTCGCCTATGCGACCAGGGCAACGTTCCTAGTCTATATGACGGCTGTGGCGCACGAGCCCGTATTCATCGCCATGCATTGGATATACGCCAACCTGGGGTTTTCTATCTCTGACAGCATGCTAGCCAACAGCATGGTCATGGTTTCAGTCTACTATCTTTACTCGGTCAGACAAAGCGATAGCGTAGTGCTAGGTGCGATATCGACTGTCGGCCTAATCATGCTGCCATGGTTCGAGCAACTGGGCCAAAACACGTTGCGTCAAGGGTTTTCGCTTATCTTCATTCTCGCATTCTTCCTAGCGATCAATGACGGCAAGAAGTACCGAGCAATTTTCTTTGCCGCCTTGGCGATTGGTAGTCACTATAGCGCTATTCTATTCGTTGCAATCTATGTCTTGGCAGATTTTGTTCCTCGCTCAGGAAAATTTATCGTTGGCGTAGTTTCCTTGATTTTCGCGGGCTACATTACCAACTCCATCTCTGGTATTTCCAATATAATAATCGGCCCGATTTTGGCGCAGGTAGGTCTGTACACTCAGTACTCTTCCGACGTGTTTATGAGTTATCGGGTAGGGTTTAAGGCTTTGTTTTTTGCCTATTCGCTAGTTCAATGCGTCGCAAGTGTCTTGTTGATCAAGAGGGCGGCAAAGAAGTCAGATGAGCGCTTGGGAAAATATTGTATCCTCATGACCGTTATCTACATGTTGGCGAGCGGACTACCTTACTACAACCGGGTCGCCATGATGCCGATGCTTTTGCTCCCGGTGGTGCTCGTGACGCTGTATGCTCGTATAACCGCGCCGCGCCGTTTTTTTCGGCGCACCGATCCCAGTACTGAAACTCGCTCGTCCAGCCGCTGGCAAGGCGCCTAACTCATATCCACGGCTTGCCCGGTTTGCGCCCTTCATCGGCTCGGAGTTCTTGCCTTGATCATCATTTGAGCATCGCTCTGCGCATCGACTGACGTGCCGCGTGCGGTCTTCTCGTCTCCTCGATCGTGAAATTCCTCGTCGCCCCTGCCGACCAATCTTCAAAGGAACCATCACCATGGACCGCAACTGCGCGCGGGCGCTTGCGCTTGTTCTCAAATCGGAAGGCGGCTGGTCGGACAATCCGGCCGATCCCGGCGGCGCCACCATGAAGGGGGTGACGCTCGCCAATTTCCGTCGCTACGTGAAGGCCGACGCGACAAAGGCGGACCTGCGCGGGATCAGCGACGCACAGGTCGCCGCGATCTACCGCCGTTTCTACTGGGACGCAGTGCTCGGCACCGAGCTACCCGATGGTGTCGACTATGCCATTTTCGATTTCGCGGTGAACAGCGGGCCTGGCCGGGCGGCGAAATATTTGCAGGCGGCCGTGGGCGTTGCCCAGGACGGCCGGATCGGACCGGCGACCCTCGCAGCAGCCAAGGCAAAGCCGGCCGGTGTCATCATCGATGCGCTTTGCGATGCGCGGCTGACGTTTCTCCAACGGCTGCCGACATGGAAAACCTTCGGCCGAGGTTGGTCCGATCGCGTCAGATCGGTGCGGGTTCAGGCCTTGCTGATGTCGGCGCAACGACCGGCGGCACCGGGGGCCGCGCCGGCGCCGCAGCCGGCCAGGGTCGAAACATCAACTGGTGGGGCGCCGACGGTCCAGCCCATGCCGCCGGCACCGCCATCCGGCGGCAAGACGGCTGCCGTGGCCGGCATCCTCGTCCTCATCGCCGGAGCGCTCGTGGCCTTCTGCCATCACGTCACCGGGTTTTTCGGGAGCCTCTTTTGATGACATGGTTCAACACCAACGCGCTGCACAATCTTCTCAACACGCTGATCGCGATCATCTGCGGCGGCGCCCTGGCCGGCTTCGACTGGACGATGTTCGGGGTCAGCGACCGCACTGCGCTTCAGATCAGCGGCGCCATTGCGCTGGCCAAGATCATCATCAACGCCGTTCGCGACGGGCCGGCGGGCATGGTCGCGCCACCGCCACCGGCAGAGGAGCAGTAAGATGGAAGGTCTCCAACAACTCGTCATCGCTTGGCTTGAAGTGTTCAAGCCATATTGCATCGGCTTTTCGATTGGTGTGTCCGTTTGCATCATAGTGAGGCATCTATGACCGCGCTCATCGCCTTTCTGCTCGAGCATGCAGGGATAGCCATCGCGGCTCTTGGTGCCATCGCCACCGTTGTTGCGGCAGGGTGGGGCAATCTGCGAGGCGCGAAGCGAGAGCGGGACAAGCAGGCTCTGAAAGATGCTGCTGCTGCAACCGAAGCCCAGAAGATCGACGACGCCGTCGCCGGGCGGACGCCGGACGACAACCGGGGGAGGCTGGGCAGATGGTCAAGATCATAGTGCTCTCGCTCACGCTGGCCGGCTGCACAACATCAGGCGGGTCGTTCTGCGCGGCCGGGCATCCCATCCGGCCGACACGGGCAGAGGTGGCGACCCTTTCCGGGACGTCGGTGGCGGCGATCCTGGCTCACAACGAAAAGGGCCAGACGCTCTGTGGATGGAGGCCGTGATGCACGATCTTTTCGACCTGCTTGGCATCAAGGGGCCGGTCGTGGCGGCTGGCCTTGCCGGCGGTGTTCTGCGGGCGCTGTCGCGGCATCGCTATAAGCTGCGCGAAATGGTGGCCTCGCCGATCTGCGGCGCGCTGGCAGCGGCTTACCTGACGCTGCCGGTGGTGTCCTACGCCAGGATCACCGGCTTGCCGATGCCTGACCTGGCCGACGATACCACCACGCTGGCCGCCGCCTTCCTGATTGGCGTCTGCGCCATGTGGATTTCGGACGTCCTGTTCGAGTTTGTGGTGCGCAGGTTCAAGCCCGCGCCGGAGGAGTAGCTGCTGTCTCCGGTTGGCGACTGCTTGGTAGAACTACCGAGGCACGTTCTCGCGCGACACTCGAACCGTCGAAGATAACCCAAAATAGCCCGTTCCGGTTCGCCGGGCGGGCTATTTTCTGCGTTTTGGCCTGATCAAGCCAGGATATTGACGGCGCGCGCCGCGACTAGGGCGATGGTCAGCAGCGAGATCATGGCCTCGGCCATCATCAGCAGCTTGGCGCGTTGGGAGAGTGGCAAGGTATCGGTCGGCGAGAAGGCTGTCGCATTGGTGAAGGCGAGGAAGAAATAGTCGACGAAGCCGGGCAGCCAATCGCGAAGCTCACGGTCGTTCAGCGTCATCTGCGCAAACAGGAAATCGGCCTGCGCAAGCTTGACGAGGCCGCAGGTCGGCGGCCCGCCGCGGTCGGTGCTCCAGAACCACAAGGCAAAGACGATGACGTTTGTGACCCAGATGTTGAGGGCGTCGATCAGCAGCGTCGTGCCGCTGTTGCCGGCATGGCCCTCCAGCAAGGCACGCACCAGCAAGACCAACGAACCGCAATTCATGACGCTGATGATGGCGGTCATGGTTAGGGCGGTCCTGCGGATCATCACGCGAAACTGGCCGATCGCATGCCACTCGTGATCCTCGACCGCCTTTCGGGTGGCGGCCTGGGTCCAGGCCGTGGCCACCGACAAGGGCAGCAGCAGGGCGGCCTCCAGCGCCGGGGCCAGCCAGCGTGGCCCGAATGAGAGGTTGTTGATGACCAGAAGCTGCAGGCAGATGATGACCAGAACGGCCGCGCGCGCCATCCAGAAGTCGAGCGCACGGTAGTGGATGACGGCATGGTGGTGGCGCATTTTGAATCCTGGATGCTTGTTGGTGGGGGACCGGGGGCCCGGTCAGGCGCAAACGACGCCTGCCGCGATCACGGCCAATGCGCCATGCTTGGCACGTTCGAGGTGCCGCAGGAGGGCGTTTTCCATTGTCGTCTTGCTTGCATGTGAGGGGAGAGGCAGCATCGTGAGGCGAAACTCTGCCTCAATCTTGGTTTTGCAATGGTCGTTTAAGTATACATTTTCGTAAGCTTTGAGTTCTGGGCTGTTCGAAAAACCGTCCGATGTGATTTACCCACCGCATGACGCGAATCGATGAACCCATGAACGGCTGGCTGCCGGTCGGCAGTTCTGTTCCAGGCGACTGGCGCCAGTCGTCGATCTGGTCGGATCTGCCCCGTTATCCGGAAGCTGTTCTGGCAATTTTATGCCTGACGCAGATCCTGTGTTGGACCGTGATGCCGGCACTTGTCGACGCCGCCCCGCCCGGCGATGTCGTCGAGGGCTTCATGTGGGGTCGCGAATGGGTGCTGTTGACCTACAAGCATCCGCAGCTTCCCGGCTGGCTGCTCGAGACCAGCCATCTTCTGACCGGATCGTTCCGCTGGCCGCAATATCTGCTTGCCCAGTTCGTCGTCTCGGCGACCTTTATCTTCGTCTACCTGCTGGCCCGCGACATGCTCGGGAGAACGCGCGCGCTGGCCGCCGTGCTTTTGATGCCGTCGTTGTATTTCTTCGGCTGGCCCACTCCGCAGTTCAATCATGACTACGCGCAGATGCCCTTCTGGGCCGCCATCTGCTGGCTGCTGTGGCGTGCAAGCCGTGGCGGCGGGCCGGGCTGGTGGCTGGCGCTCGGCTTGGTGTCCGGCGTCGGCCTCTATGCCAAATTTTCCACCGGGCTGCTGTTGCTCTTCGGCGCGATTTGGCTGTTGTCGGACACACGGGCACGCAGTCGGCTGGCTACGCCCTGGCCATGGCTTGGGCTGGCGGTTTTCATCGCTGTCGCAGCGCCGCTGGCCGTCGAGCTCTACCGCATGGATTTCCTGCCGCTGACCTATGCCGCTTGGCGCGATCAGTGGGTGCTAGCCCATCGCTCCCGCTTTTATTATATCAGCGTCCAGATAGCCGGGCTCTGCGGCTTCGTTCTGGTGCTGGCGATATCGGGGCTGTTGCGGCGCTCGCCCGCGCCGGAAGAGCCCGTCGGGCGCGGCACGCTGGTCTATGTCGTGTGGATGGGGCTTGGCCCGGCGGTCCTCGTCATGGTGGCTTCGCTGTTCACCGGCGCCGGCGAGGCCTGGGGCGCGCCGATGTACAATCTTGTCGGCGTTGTGGCGATTGCCTTGCTGGGTCATCGGCTCGGCGCCGTCGAGATGCGACGGCTGGCGATCTGCGCGTTTGTCTGCATTATCGGCATGTCTGGTGCATATGCGGGTATCCGCTGGACGAGCTGCAATTTGCGCGGCCGGATGGATGCCGTGTGCTGGCCGGCCCAGCAGATCTCGGATGAGGCCGAGGCCGTCTGGCACACGGCGGTGCCCGGTCGGCTCGACATCGTCGGCGGCGATACCCGTATCGCGTTGCTGGCGGGCCTGAATGCCTATGACAAGCCGTCGATCTTCACCGAGCTCGATATGCGGCTCGCCCCCTGGATCACCAGCCAGCGGCTGCGCGACCACGGCATACTCCTGGTCTGGCCTGGGCGCGGCGTGCCACCTCGGCTGCAGCCGTGGCTGGACAACATCCCGGTCAAGACCGTTCTTTTCAGCTGGTCGCTCAAGGCGCCGCCGGTGGCGATCAGTTTTGCCGCCGTTCCGCCCGGCGTGAGGCAGTTGCCGGGTGTGATCGACAGCCTCGCCCGGCCGAGCAACTGAAGCAGATCAGCCGGTCCGCTGGACGAAGCAGGTGAGAATACCCATTTATGGGGAGATCAACTTGCTTTTGAGGAGACGTGATATGGCGACTTCGACCGAACGCGCAGTCCTTGCGGGCGGCTGCTTCTGGGGTATGCAGGATTTGATACGGCGCTATCCCGGCGTCATCTCCACCCGTGTCGGCTACAGCGGCGGCGACGTGGCCAACGCCACCTATCGCAACCATGGCAGCCATGCCGAAGCCATCGAGATCAATTTCGATCCGGCCATCATAAGCTATCGCACGCTGCTGGAGCGCTTTTTCCAGATCCACGATCCGACGACCCGCAACCGGCAGGGCAACGACGTCGGGATGAGCTATCGCTCCGCGATCTACTACACCAGCGACCAACAGAAGCGCGTCGCCGAGGACACCATCGCCGACGTCGATGCCTCGGGTCTGTGGCCGGGCAAGGTCGTCACCGAAGTCGTGCCGGCCGGTCCCTTCTGGGAAGCCGAGCCTGAGCATCAGGACTATCTGGAGAAATACCCCAACGGCTACACCTGCCACTTCGTCAGGCCAGGCTGGAAGCTGCCGGTTCGTGAGAAGGCTGTTTCGTAGGGTTCGGAGCCGCCATGCATTGCCGCTCGACGAGGTCGTCGAGCGGCGCATCGTACATCCCAAACACCTTCAGTCAGCGCGCCTTGTCGCGTCCCCCAAGTTCAAGCGTTATAAGAAAATTGCGAAACCTTATAACTGCCCAAACTGAACATTTCTACTAGCCGCCCTGTTAGGCTTCCCCCCATAAGGCCCACTGGCGCCACTTTCATACGCCACGGGCAATCGATCGCGACTGGGGACGGGCTGCGGGTTTTCATGCCTGCTGCGTCGGGTAGAGCGTCAGGATGTTGACGTTGACCCTTGGTGGCTGTGAAACCGCGTAGAGCATCGCAGCGGCGATATCCTCGCTCTCCAGCTGTTCCATGTCGCCCAGTCTTTGCTCTACCGCCAGGCGCACGTCATCGCGCATGTTGGCCGTGAACTCGGTTTTGACCGCGCCTGGCTCGATCACGGTGACGCGGATGCCGTTCTTGCCGATTTCGCGGCGCAGCGATTCCGCCATGGCGCTGGCCGCGTGCTTGGTGCCGGAATAGACGACCGAAGGGTGGATGTAGCGGCCGGTGCCCGACGAGACGATGACGATATGGCCCGAACCCTGCCGTTTCATCGCCGGCAGCGCTGCGTTGATCGTATAGAGCAAACCCAGAATGTTGATGTCGACCATCGCCCGGTATTCGCTGGTGGTGGTGTTCTGGAAGGGGGCCGCGACGCCGACGCCGGCGACATTGAACAGCATGTCAAGTCGGCCATAGCTTTCCAGCACGCGACTGACCATCGCGGTTGCCTGCTCCTCGTCGGCGATGTCGGCCCCGATCGCGAGCGCCTCGCCGCCGACGTCGCGGATGCGCTTGGCCAGATCGTCAAGCCGCTGCCGGCGCCGCGCCGCAATGGCAACGACCGCGCCTTGCGCTGCAAGCGCAAGTGCTGTTGCCATCCCGATGCCGGAGGAGGCGCCGGTCACCAAGGCGATTTTTCCGTTGAGTTTCCACATGTTCGTCGCTCCTGCTCAGAGGGAGATTCAGATGAGCTCGATGCCGATGATCGGCGACGTTCGAGACATGTCCTCAAGCTAGGCAGCAGACCCCCTACGGAAAATGCGATAGAATTCCATCATACTCATTGGAGAATATGGCATAATGCGCGGAAGTGACTATGCGGAGCTGAAGGCCTTTGCCACTGTCGTCGCGCATGGCAATTTTGCTCGTGCCGCGGAAGATCTCCGGATTTCGGCATCGACGCTCAGCCAGATGATCCGCCAGCTCGAAGCGCGGCTTGGCTTGCGCCTGCTCAACCGCACGACCCGCAGTCTCTCGCTGACCGAAGCCGGCGCGCGCCTGCACGCGCGCTTCGCGCCGGCCATGGCCGAGATGGAGGCGGCGCTCGGCGATGCCGCCGCCTTGCGTGACACGCCGGCCGGCATCTTGCGTGTCCATATGCCTAGCGTCGCCGCCGCCACCTATCTGGAGCCGGTGCTCGGTCGTTTTTATCAGACATGGCCGGACATCGTGCTCGATGTTACGATCGACGATGCCGCCATCGATAGTGTCGAGGCCGGCTATGATGTCAGCGCCAGGCTTGGCGAATTTCTCGAAGCCGATATGGTTGCGGTGCCGCTTGGCGGCGCGCAGCGCCAACTCGCCGTGGCCTCGCCGGACTACATCGCCCGTCACGGATCACCGTCAGCACCCGCGGATCTGCTCCAGCACCGCTGTATCAACTGGCGCCGGCCGGGCAGCGCCGGCCTTTACACATGGGAATTCGCCAGGGGTGGCCAATGGTTCTCGGTCGCGGTCGATGGTCCGCTGGTCGTCTCCAGCCGCGACATGGCCGTTGCCGCCGCGGTGCAGGGCGTCGGCATCGCCTTCTGGGCGGAAGAGCTGGTGCGTCCGCTGATCGACGCCGGCAAACTGGTCTCGCTGCTGGATGAGTGGTGCGCGACTTTTCCGGGCTGGTTCCTCAGCTACCAGAAGCAGCGCCATACGCCGCCGACCGTGCGCGCCTTCGTCGATTTCCTGCGGCATGCGCATGCCGGCCAAACACGGTCAGGTGGTTGACGGCGTGCACGAAGGTGATTGCATCGCGACTGTGGAGAGAACCGCTCGCGGCAGCGAGGGTGCCCGATAATCCCGCTCAGGCAGCACCATGTCTGGCGCAATGCTTTTGGCGCAGTGCGCTGAAAAAACGGCTTTCACTTCAGCTCGAATGGTGCTTTAACCCGCGCATCCACAGGGGTGCTCCGTACGGTCGGGGCTGAGACGGGGGCGGCAAGCCCACAGACCCTAGAAGCTGATCTGGGTAATACCAGCGGAGCGAGGCGGGCGATGTTTTCAGGCGCACAGATTTCCCTATATCCCATGGCCGACGATTTCGTCGGCGTCATCCTTGGCGCGCTTGGCGCGCTCGATCCCTGGCGTGACAAGCTCAGGATCGAGACCGACGACATCTCGACCTTGCTGGTCGGGCCGCCCGAAGTGCTGTTTCCCGCCATGCGCGACCTCTTCGTGGCGGCGGCGCGCAGCGGCAAACATTGCGTGTTGTCGGCCACCATCTCGCGCGGCTGCCCTGGCGAGCCGGATGATCCGATCTGCCGCTCCGATGCACTTGGCGGGCCTGTCGGGCCACTCGGTCCGCGCAAGGATGCGGCCATCGCGGCGGTGCACAATGCAGCTGCCACCGGCCAGCCGGCGGCAGCGCAGTTCTCGCTCTATGTGATGGGCACCGACGACCACATGGACGAGATCTACGGCTGCATCGACTTTCTCAAGCAGTCCGGCGTCTATGAACGTTCCAAGCATTTCTGCACGAAATTGCGCGGTGATGCCGGCGCGATCTTTTCGGCGCTGGACGAGGCTTTCTGCCGCTTCGGACCAGGCGCCGGCCACGTAACCCTCGACGTCACGGTCTCGGCCAACAGCCCGTCGGCGGTCTGAAGCTGCCGCCGCCTCCGCGCGGCCGTCAAAGGTTATCTCCAGTGGCCTCATCATCCGTCGCTTCGCGCCCGATCGCGAGCCTTCTTGTCAAGGCGGGACCGGCCATTATCTCGGTCGGGCTGCTCCTGCTGGCATGGGAGCTTTATGCCAGCTATTCCGGCATCAAGCCGACGATACTACCGGCGCCGTCGCGTGTCTTCGAGCAAGCGATGCTCAATCGCGAGGCGCTGGTCGACAACGCCATTCCGACCATCCGCGCCACGCTGCTTGGCTTTGCCTGCTCGCTCAGCGCCGCCTTTGCGCTGTCGATGCTGGTCGACTTCTTCCAGCCGCTGCGGCGTGCGCTGTTTCCCGTCTTCATTGTCAGCCAGACCTTGCCGCTGGTGGCGATTGCGCCGCTGGTGGTGCTGTGGTTCGGCTTCGGACTGGCGCCCAAGATCATGCTGGTGGCGCTGGTCACCTTCTTTCCGATGCTGGTGGCATTGGTCGAGGGCTATGAGGCGACCGAGGCCGAGGTCGGGCAAATGCTGCGCGCGATGGGGGCAGGGCGCTGGCGCATCTTCGTGCTGGCGCGGCTGCCTTCGGCGCTGCCTTATTTCTTCGCTGGCCTGAGGATCTCCATCACCTATGCGGTGGTCGGCGCCATCTTCGCCGAATATGCCGGCGCCGCGAAGGGGTTGGGCATCTACATGCTCAACGCCAAGAACAATTTTCGCCCCGACCTGGTGCTGGCCGCCGTCGGTGCCAGCGCCGCGCTGACACTTGTCCTGTTCGGGTTGACTGTGCTGCTGCAGCGCCTGGCCATGCCCTGGGAGCGCGCCGGCAAGGAAACCGCAGGGAAGAGGCCGTGGCGATGAGCCGGCTCGAGTTGCGGCATGTGCGCAAAGCGTTCGGCGGGCTCGATGTGCTGGCCGATATTTCGCTGAGTGTCGACGCTGGTGAATTCGTCTCGATCCTCGGGCCCTCGGGCGCCGGCAAGTCGACGCTGTTCCAGCTTCTGACCGGCGCCGAGCATGGCGAGGGCGAGATGTTCTTCGACGGCGCGCCGCTCGATGACCACGGCAGGCACTTCGCCTTCATGCCGCAACGCGACGCGCTGATGCCTTGGCGACGCATCCTCGACAACGCGACGCTCGGGCTCGAAGTGCAGGGCATCAGGCGCAAGGCGGCGCGGGCGCGCGTCGCGCCGCTGTTTGCCGAGTTCGGGCTTGCCGGCTTCGAGCGGCATTTTCCCGCGCAGCTCTCGGGCGGCATGCGCCAGCGCGCGGCGCTTTTGCGCACGGTGGTGCAG
>NZ_RZQG01000999.1:0-2079 GCF_003998635.1 Mesorhizobium sp. M7D.F.Ca.US.004.03.1.1 | reverse complement strand
CGCCGAGGCGGGTGCTGCCGAGCGCCTGGTCGCGTCGCGTCCCGATGTTGTCTTCCATCTCGCCGGCATCGTGTCGGGCGAGGCGGAAGCCAATTTCGATCTAGGCTACCGCGTCAATCTCGACGGCACGCGAGCGCTGTTCGACGCCATCCGGCTGGCCGGCTTTGCGCCGCGTGTCGTTTTCACCTCGTCGATCGCGGTGTTCGGCGCGCCGTTCCCGGATGTCATACCGGACGAATTCCATCCGACGCCGCTGACTTCCTACGGCACGCAGAAGCAGATGAGCGAAGCGCTCTTGGCTGATTACACGCGGCGCGGCTTCTTCGACGGCATCGGCATCAGGCTGCCGACCATCTGCGTGCGACCCGGCAAGCCGAACAAGGCGGCCTCGGGCTTCTTCTCCGGCATCATCCGCGAGCCCTTGAGCGGCCACGAGGCGATCCTGCCGGTGCCGCGCTCGGTCGTGCACACCCACGCCAGTCCGCGTTCGGCGGTCAATTTCCTGATCCATGCGGCAGGAATCGACGGCAGCGCCGTCGGGCCGCGCCGCAACCTGACGATGCCTGGCGTCGCCGTTAGTGTTGGCGAGCAGATCGAGGCGCTGGAACGCATCGCCGGCCCAAAGGTGGTGAAACTGATCCGCGAGGAGCCGGACGCGACGATCTGGGCGATCGTCAAGGGCTGGCCGACGCGGTTCGAGGCGCGGCGCTCGAGGGAACTTGGGTTCAGCGCCGAAAAGAGTTTTGACGAGATCATCCGCGCGCATATCGAGGATGAGCTCGGCGGCAAGGTCGCGGGTTAAACTCCGAGCCTCGCGGCGCTGGGCATCATCCGCCGGTCGCCAGGCTTGCCGATAGCAGCAACAGTCCGAACAGGAACACGAAGGCCGCGCCGCCGATCTCGACGATCGAGTGGATGCGGTTGCCCATGCGGCCGTCGCCGGCGAAATACACCGCCCAGTTCTTGGCGGTCACCGCGAGTGTGGCCAGCGCCGAAACGGTGATCGCGGTTCCCAGCGACATCGCCAGCACCGACAGCAGGCCGCCGAGCCAGAGCCCGTTGAGAAGTGCGAAGCTCAGCACGATCAGCGCGCCGGAGCAGGGGCGGATGCCCACCGCCGCCACCGCCGACCAGGCCGTGCGCCAGTCGAAGCGATCGCCCGACAGCAGTGCCGGGTCGGGTGCGTGCGAATGACCGCAGGTGTCGCAGACCTCACCCGCCGCGTGATCGTGATGAGCATGATCGTGTGTGGCGTGATCGTGTGTGGCGTGATCATGGACGTGATCATGCGCGCCGTGGTCGTGATGATCGTGGGAATGGCTATGCGCGTGGGCGTGATCGTCATGCACCTGCAGCGCATGCGAATGACCTGCATGCGAGTGGCCGCCATGCGAATGGCCACCATGAGAATGACCGGCATGAGCCGCCGACAGGCTGTAGGCGGGTCCCCTGCCAAACAGGCGCAGGATGGAAGGACCGAGCTTGCGCCACAGCAGCCAGGCGCCAAAGATGGTGACGAAGACATAGCTCATGATTTCCATGAACCAGGCCGCGTCGGTCATCGAGACGGTGGTGCCGCGCAGGACGAAATAAGCGAGCAGCATCACCGCGATCGCGGTCAGGCCCTGCAGCAGTGCCGAGACGAAGGACAGCAGGATACCGCGGCGCAGCGCCACTTCGTTGGCCACCATGTAGGACGAGATCACCGCCTTGCCGTGGCCGGGGCCGGCGGCATGGAAAATGCCGTAGGCGAAGGACAGGCCGACGAGTATCCAGATCTTGCTGCCGTCCTGGCGCATCGCCTTCATCGCCGTTGCCAGCGCGCGATAGAATTCCTGCTGCCTGAGATTGATCCACATCAGGATGTGGGCAAACGGGCCGGTGGTGGGCGCCATACCGTCATTGACGCCGATGCCGAGCGAACTCTGGGCATGGGCGCCGTTGGCAAAATGCATCATGACAACGGTGACGGCCAACAGGCCGAATGCCAAACGCAGGGACGGTTTCGTCACCGGCTTCATCCTTCTGGCTGACAGGTCAGTTCGAGCTTGGTGGCGAAGATCTTGCTCATGTCGGTGC
>NZ_RZQG01000998.1:0-2080 GCF_003998635.1 Mesorhizobium sp. M7D.F.Ca.US.004.03.1.1 | reverse complement strand
CCCCATACGCAGTTCCATCTTGGTGTCCAAAGTCATTCCACACCTTTCGTCTCTTTTGTCGCGGAATATTTTCCAGTCAAAATCGGACACGGTCTCGAGGGCATCGCTCCCTCTGGCTTGCTTCAGCGAAGCTCTCACCGTGTTGCCGCACATCAAGCTGCAACGGAGGTGCCAATTCCCTCAGCTCCGGTAAGCGGCGGGAAATGCTTTGAAATTCTCCACGAGGCCAAATGCGGCCGATTGTCGTGAACCCGACATGTCTTCTGCCGCTGTCGGGTTTCGCCCTATCACTCTTGAGAGCTTGGACGGCTCGCCTGTGATTAGACTGGCCTCGGCCCTCGAGCAGTGGCAGTTTGGCGCCAGTTCGAAAGCGCGAACTCGCCGGCTTGGTCCTCGTGCCGCCACCGCCGCGTGTGGATTCTTGCCCCGGAGTCAAAATTCGCCTCGCGGTTGCCAACGGCGGCATGCGCTCAATGCGCGTGGCGTTGAGCACCGACAGCACGTAATGGTACCAATTAGTGGATGCCCGTCGCTGCCTCCACTTCTCCAGCCAAGCGCTCGAACGACGCTACCTACCCACGTTCGAGCGCGACCGCGGAATCGCAGACTGCCGAACGTCAGCCGTTGCGAAAGGTGTAGCCGTACCCGTTGATCGCCGGTGCGCCGCCTAGATGTGCGTAGAGGACCCTCGATCCCTGTGGAAAGAAGCCCCTCTGGACGAGGTCGATCATCCCTTGCATCGATTTGCCCTCGTAAACGGGGTCCGTAATCATGCCCTCGAGCCGCGCGCACAAACGGATTGCCTCTTTGGTTTCCTCCGATGGAACGCCATAACCCGGGTACGCGTAGTCCATGAACAACACCACGTCTGCCTCGACAATTTCCGCTCCGAGGTGGACGAGCTTCGCTGTATTTTGGGCGATGCCAAGCACCTGCGCCTTGGTCTTGGCGGGCATGGCGGAGGCATCGATACCGATCACGTTGCGCTGTCGACCATCCTTGGCGAACCCGACGAGCATGCCGCCGTGGGTTGAACCAGTCACCGTACAGACGACGATATAGTCGAAGGCAAACCCAAGCTGCTCTTCCTGGGCACGCACCTCCTCAGCGAACCCCACATAGCCCAGGCCGCCGTATTTGTGGACAGAGGCGCCGGCAGGTATCGCATATGGCCTGCCGCCCCTTGCCTTGACTTCATAAAGTGCCTTTTCCCAGCTGCGGCGGATGCCGATGTCAAAGCCCTCGTCAACCAGGCGCACCTCTGCCCCCATGATGCGGCTCAAGAGGATATTGCCGACCCGGTCGTAGACAGCATCATCATGTGGGACCCAGCTCTCCTGGACCAGGAGGCATTTCATGCCGATCTTGGCGGCGACCGCAGCGACCATGCGCGTATGGTTGGACTGCACGCCACCGATTGTGACGAGCGTATCGGCATCTGACGCGATCGCGTCGGGCACAATGTATTCGAGCTTGCGCAGCTTGTTTCCGCCGAACGCGAGACCGGAGTTGCAGTCCTCGCGTTTGACGTAGATTTCCACCTTGTCGCCCAGATGCTTGCCGAGGCGGTCGAGCCTCTCGATCGGCGTGGGTCCAAAGGTGAGCGGATAACGTTCGAATTTTTCCAGCATGCTATCTCCAGCAAAAAAGTACCTGAACCTGCTACGCACCGGTCAGCCCAGGGGTATGGTCGCGTGTTAGCCGAACACAGATTCCCTATACGATCAGCTCAGTCATCAGAGGGTGACCAAAATTGGTGTGGGTCTGAGCACTGATCCTGTCATCCGCGCATCAAAGCAGCAGCACATGCTGGGCATTCGACCAAGCCGGGACACAGCTGAAAATTGCATTCCGCAGTTGATCAGAGTCAGACGACTGGTACCCGAGCTTTCCTGTAACCATCGGCATGCTGGCCCCTGTGGCGAGTTCCACGAGCGCGGCTAGAGGACTGCCAGATCAGAAAGAGCACGCGGCCGAAGTAGCCGGCCTGAAGCAGCAGCGAACAGGCCAGCGTCGTGACGACTGCCACACGGAGCGAATCCAAAGCGAAGTAAACCATCGACGCATTGCTGCACAGGAC
>NZ_RZQG01000997.1:0-2084 GCF_003998635.1 Mesorhizobium sp. M7D.F.Ca.US.004.03.1.1 | reverse complement strand
CCTCGTCGATGAAGGGCTTGTCGATACCCGGGATCGGCTTGAGGTCGATGTTCTGGTGCGCGTAGACCATCAGTCGCTGCCACACCATCGCCGGCAGCGAGCCGCCCGTCATGTTCTTGGTCGGCGTGAAGTCGTCGTTGCCCATCCACACTGCCGCCGTGTAGTTGCCGGTGAAGCCGACAAACCAGGCGTCGCGGTAGGATTGCGTCGTGCCGGTCTTGCCGGCGACGACGATGTTGGGAAGTTGGGCCCGCCGCGCCGTGCCCATCACCGGCACCGCGGCGAGCATGGTGTTCATCGATTTGAGCGCCTGCTCCGACAGCACCCGGTGTGGCGGCGGCGCATCCTTGGCGAAATCATAAACCACCTCGCCGGTGCGGGTCACCAACTGGGTGATGCCGTGCCGGGAGCCGACGAAGCCGTTGTCGGCGAACACGCTGTAGCCCGTCGCCTGGTCCATCACCGTCATGCCCGAGGTGCCGAGCACCATGGTCTTGTGCGCTTCGAGCGGCGATTCCACGCCCATCGCCTCGGCCATGGCCTTGATCGGCGGAATACCGAGATAGTCCTTGGCCAGCCGCACCGGCACGGTGTTGATCGATTTGGCCATTGCCATGATCAGCGTGACGTTGCCCGCCGATCCGCCGCTGTAATTGTGCGGCGACCAGCTGCCCCAGCTGATCGGGCCGCCGGAAATGATGGAGTTGGGGGTGAAGCCGTGTTCCATCGCCGTTGCGTAGACATAAGGTTTGAATGACGAGCCGGTCTGGCGCAGCGCCTTGGTGGCGCGGTTGAACTGACTGGCGCCATAGTCGCGGCCCCCGACGATCGCACGCACCGCGCCGTTGGTCTCGATGACGACGACCGCGCCCTCGGTGACATTATAATCCTTGCCGAACTGGCGCAGGTGGAACTCCACCGATTCTTCCGCCGCCTTCTGGATGTTGGCGTCGAAGGTGGTGTGGGCAACGAGCGAGTGCTGGCCCGGTTTGGCGATTTTCTTGACCTCGTCGAACGCCCAGTCGAGGTAATAATCCGGGCTTTTCTGCTCGCCACGATCGACGACATCGGCCGGATGCAGCCTGGCCTGCAGGACTTGACCTTCGGTCATGAAGCCGGCGTCGACAAGGTTCGACAGCACCACATTGGCACGCGCACGCGCCGCGGGCAGGTTGATGTGGGGAGCATATTTGGTCGGCGCCTTGAACAACCCGGCCAGCATCGCCGCCTCGGCGAGGTTCAGGTCCTTGACGCTCTTGCCGAAATAGAAATCGGCGGCCGCCTCGATGCCGAACGTGCCGCCGCCCATATAGGCGCGGTCGAGATAGAGCTGCAGGATTTCCTTCTTCGACAGATTGGCCTCGAGCCACAGCGACAGGAAGGCTTCCTTGATCTTGCGCTCCAGCGTGCGCTCATTGGTGAGGAACAGGTTCTTGGCCAGCTGCTGGGTGATGCTGGAACCGCCCTGGACGACGGAGTTGGCCCGCACATTCTCGAAGATGGCACGCGACAGGCCGAGCACATCGATACCGTAGTGATCGAAGAAGCGGCGATCCTCGGTGGCGAGCACCGCCTTGATGACGTGATCGGGCATCTCGTCGACCGGCACCGAGTCGCGCTGGATGATGCCGCGCTGGCCGATCTCGTTACCGTAGCGGTCGAGGAAGGTGACGGCGAAGTCGCCCTGGGCGCGCCAGTCGCCGGCCGTGTCCTGGAAAGCCGGAATGGCCAGTGCCAGCATCACCACAATGCCGCCGGCGCCGAGCGTGAAACCCTCGCTCAACACTTCAATGATGCCGCGACGCCAGCCGTTGACGCGGAAGCGCCGCGAGAAGATCGTCGCGGCTTCCCAGAACTGGCGCGCCTTGAAACCGATCTCGTAGAGCGAGGAATCGATCCACGCGTCGAGCGCCAGCAGCCGGGCGGCGATCGGACCTCTTCTCTTGCGCGGTTCGGGACTGGCCATTGGGAAATCCGGCTAGCGATTGCACGACCTGAGAACCGCAAACCGGCAATTTCAGGGCGATGCGTTCCGGGAGACTATTCCTCCATTTTTTCAGCAGCCACAAGGGCGCTGAAGACAC
>NZ_RZQG01000996.1:0-2085 GCF_003998635.1 Mesorhizobium sp. M7D.F.Ca.US.004.03.1.1 | reverse complement strand
CAGTCAAGCCGATCGACTTCGCCACCGCATCGAACTCGCTGGCCCCGGTTCCGGCCTGTTCGTTCCAGCCGGTCGGATGGTCGGAGACGTAGAGTTCCATGACGCCGCGGCGAATGGCGTCGAGCCGCTCGGTCTGCGTGCGCACGATCATGCCTTCGCCGACAGGCGTCGTGCAGGACGCCGGCGTGCCGCCGCGCCCTTCGATCTCGACAAGGCAGACACGGCACGAACCGAAGGAGTCCAGCATGTCGGTGGCGCAAAGCTTCGGGATTTCGACCCCGCCTTCCATCGCGGCCCGCATGATCGAGGTGCCTTCAGGCACGGTGATGCTGCGCCCGTCTACGTTCAGCGTGACTTGCTTCTGCGCCTTCGACTGTGGAGTTCCGTAGTCGATCTCTTCGACGAGGGATGGGAAGTCGGCCTTGATGTTCATCTGCCAGCTCCTATTCGGCAGCCACGCGCACGGGCGCTGGCTTGAAGTCGTCGGGGAAATGGGTGATCGAGCTCATGACGGGGTAGGGCGTGAAGCCGCCCAGCGCGCAGAGCGAACCGAATTTCATCGTGTTGCAGAGGTCGGTGACCAGAGCGAGGTTCTTCTCTGGCTCAATGCCCGCGGCTATTCTGTCGATGGTCTCCACACCGCGCGTCGAGCCAATGCGGCAGGGCGTGCACTTGCCGCAACTTTCGATGGCGCAGAACTCCATGGCAAAGCGCGCCTGTTTCAGCATGTCGGCGGTGTCGTCGAACACCACGATGCCGGCATGGCCGATCAGCCCGTCCTCGGCGGCGAAGGCTTCATAATCGAATGGCGTGTCGAACAGAGCGCGCGGGAAATAGGCACCGAGCGGGCCACCGACCTGCACTGCCTTGACCGGACGCCCTGTCGCCGTGCCGCCGCCGATCTCGTCGACGATCTCGCCCAGCGTCATGCCGAAAGCGGCTTCGAACAGGCCGGCATATTTGACGTTGCCGGCGATCTGGATCGGGATCGTGCCGCGCGAGCGGCCCATGCCGAAATCCTTGTAGAAGGCCGCACCCTTGTCCATGATGACAGGCACCGAGGCCAGTGAGATGACGTTGTTGATCACCGTCGGCTTGCCGAACAGCCCCTTGTGCGCCGGCAGCGGCGGCTTTGCCCGGACCATGCCGCGCTTGCCTTCGAGCGAGTCGAGCAGCGCCGTCTCCTCGCCGCAGACATAGGCGCCTGCGCCAACCCGGATCTCCATGTCGAAAGCGTTGGGTGAACCCAGCACGCTGGCGCCAAGAACGCCGGCCTTGCGAGCGATCTCGACGGCCTTGTTCATCACCGCCACCGCATGCGGATATTCCGAGCGGATATAGACAAAGCCCTTGGTCGCACCCGTGGCGATACCGGCGATCGTCATGCCTTCGATCAGCACGAAGGGATCGCCCTCCATGATCATGCGGTCGGCGAAGGTGCCTGAATCGCCTTCGTCGGCGTTGCAGACGATGTATTTGCGGTCGCCAACGGTATCGAGCACCGTTTTCCACTTGATGCCGGTCGGGAAGCCCGCGCCACCGCGCCCGCGCAGCCCGGATTCGGTCACCTGGGCGACAATGGCGGCGGGCGTCAGTCCCAACGCGTTCGTCAGGCCGTTCAACCCGCCATGTTTCTTGTAGGATTCGAGCGACAGCGGATCCGTGACGCCGCAGCGCGCGAAGGTCAGCCGCGTCTGCTTGGCCAGGAAGGGGATTTTGTCCGGCGCGCCCAGCCAGCGCTTGTGATGGCCGCCCGTGAGGAAGCCGCTGTCGAACAGGCTTTTGACGTCGGAGGTTTTCACCGGCCCGTAGGCGACGCGGCCGTTGGCTGTCGCAACTTCGACCATCGGTTCGAGGAAATAGGCGCCGCGCGATCCGTTGCGCACGATCTTGGCCTCGATGCCGCGCTCGGCGAGTTCACTGGCAATCGCTTTGGCGACCTTTTCGGCGCCAAGCGCCAGTGCGCCGGAATCGCCGGGAATGTAGATACGCGGGATCATGAGCGCACCTCGGCAACGATCTCATCGAGCTTTTCATCATCGAGCCGCCCGATCACTTGGCCATCGAGCATTGCGGCGGGCGGAA
>NZ_RZQG01000995.1:0-2089 GCF_003998635.1 Mesorhizobium sp. M7D.F.Ca.US.004.03.1.1 | reverse complement strand
TGGTTGGAATCGATCCGCGCGAAGGATTTGGCGGGGTCGCCCTTGCCGTTGCGTTTCGCCTGAAAGGCCGTCCACTCCAGCAGGCTGATCTTGCCGTCGCCGTCCGTGTCGGCCGCCATGATTGCCTTCTCGCGCCGCTTCTGGAATTTGGCCAGCGTGATGTCGGATTTGACCCCCGAGGCGCCTGGCGAGGCGGTCGGCGGTGCAGGGGGCGGTGTCGTTGTCTGGGCGAAAGCCGCAACGGCTTGCAAACTCAAGGTAACGACGATTATCGAACGGCTGATCATGCTTTGCGTCTCCGGGTTGGTGCGTTGCAGACGACCTGTGCCGCCGTCACGCTTCAACCGTTAAACGCCGCGACCCGAAAAATCCGTCGGTCGCGCGTGCTGATCCGTTCGTGGTCGAAAAAACAAATAGAGCCCATCCCGATTCCATCGGGATGGAACAGGCTCTAGTCTGATTGGTCGGCCGCAACCAGTTGTTCAGGCTTGAACCCGGCATGTTGCGGGGTCCACACCTCGCCCTCGCGATTGAACCAGTGGCACATATACATGCCCGAGGCCGCACCATCGCTGACCGTCATCCTGGGGCCTCCGGATTTCAGCTTGACGACGTCTCCGGTCTTGAAATTGTTGGGCATTTTTGACCTCCCATGCTGAGGCCACCAGTTTCACATCAAAGTGGGGTCTCGACAATGGCAGATGTGCTTCGCCGGCGTCGCAATCCTTTGCACCAGCAGAGCATCTCCCGAGCGCCAGCCGAACGCGTTGCGGCGGTCCGATCTATCTGTTCGGTCTTAACCTTTCCGTAAATATTTGGCGGCTACTTGGACAGCGATGGCCTCGTGGCGGAGCGGCTACGCTGGAGACTGCAAATCTCTGAAGCCTCGGTTCGATCCCGAGGCGAGGCCTCCACCTTTCCAGGATACTATCGGACCATCAGGGGATCCTGTCCGGCAAGCATTCAGCGGCGACAATCGACAAAGAAGTGAGAGGTCGGGCACAAGAGGCTTGGCCCCGGACGCAAGAGGCTTAGCCCAGTGAGGGCGCTATTGCCTGTTCTTTTGGGAGAAGTGGTGCCGCTTGCGTGACTCGAACACGCGACCCCCGCATTACGAATGCGGTGCTCTACCAACTGAGCTAAAGCGGCCCGGGAGGCCAAGGCCTCCAAGATGCGGGGGTGATAGACGCAACCGGCCGCGAATTCAAGATGGGACTTGGCAATTCATGCGAGGATGTCATGCCGCTGTCGAAAGCCCGCCGCCGCGTTGTTTGCCAACCGGTTGTTAAGTCATGTTCAGCACGGCGCGCACCTCCCTACGCGTGAAAACCGATGAAACATGCTGATTTTGTTGCCGGAACAGCGCCGGCATGGACTTTGGACACCTCTCCAAGGCAGAATGCGCCGCTCGCCCGTTGATTGATTGGTCGCCTGCGGCTAACGATCACGGCAAGGTTGGCGAATGGACAGAGGGACCCGCTTGGACGCGATCGAAAAAGCGATCCGGAACGCCTTGGAGAAAGGCAGCGCCGAGGACCGCGCGTTCCGCGAGAGGGTCTATCGCGCGGCTTTTGCCGCGCTTGATCGCGCGCTCCAGGCCAATCCCGGCGTGACCGTGGAAGTAGCCATCAAGCGCCGCAAGGCGATCCAGGCGAAAATCACCGAAATCGAATCCGAGTTTCTGCCGGCGGTGCCGGATGTCGGCCCGCAAGGCGATGCACCGGCGGTCGAGCTTGGTGCAGACTCGGCGCCTGCGGTCGAAACCGGCCAACAGACACCGTCCCCCGCTGTCGTCGTCGATGGGCCCGTGCAATCCGCTTCCGATGCGCCGCGCTCGCGCGTGCTGCCCGTCGTTCCCGACATCATGCCGGACGCTACTCTTCCCGACGCTCCGGCCATCGACATGTCCGCTCCGGCGTCGGCCGGCGCGGCCACGGAAGTGGCACCCGATCGCGATGAACGGCGCATAAGAGGGCGTCGCCTGCCGCTGACCGCCATCTTCCTGACCATAACGCTGCTTGCCGCTATTGGCATTGGCCTGTTTTTCGCCGTGCAGACCGGCGTGTTCAAGACACAGGCGCAGCTTGAT
>NZ_RZQG01000994.1:0-2091 GCF_003998635.1 Mesorhizobium sp. M7D.F.Ca.US.004.03.1.1 | reverse complement strand
ATGAAGAGCGATGCCGAGAGCCGCATGGAAGAGGGCATCGATCAGATCGAATTCTGGGTGCGCACCAATCCCGGCACGCGGCCCGGGCCGATGATGAAGGTGGCGTCCGGCGGCGAGCTTTCGCGCTTCCTTTTGGCGCTGAAAGTGGCGCTGGCTGATCGTGGCTCGGCGCCAACGCTGGTGTTCGATGAAATCGATACTGGCGTGGGCGGCGCTGTCGCCGACGCCATCGGCCAGCGGCTGGCGCGGCTGTCGAAGCGCGTCCAGGTGCTCTCGGTTACGCACGCGCCACAGGTGGCGGCGCGCGCGGCGACGCATTTCCTGATCTCCAAATCCGGCACCACCGACCGTGTCGCCACCGGCATTGCCGAGATGGACCGGCCGGCGCGGCAGGAAGAGATCGCGCGCATGCTGGCCGGCGCCACCATTACCGACGAGGCGCGCGCCGCAGCCGAGCGGCTGCTGCGTGAAAACACCACGGCATAAGAACGAGGGGTGTCAGGGATCGAGTCAGGATATGGCTCCATCCCGCTGTTCAGGAATGCTTTTCCCAAAATCCTGATCTATTGTGGCGGGCCAAAGTTCGGGGGAGGAAAGCATGGCTGAAAAACCTGTCGATTCGCTCAGTGAGAGCGAGGCCGAAGCCGAGCTGAAGCGCCTGGCGGAAGAGATCGCCGAGCACGACCGGCGCTATCATACCGAAGATGCGCCTGTAATAAGCGATGCCGAGTATGATGCGCTGGCACGGCGCAACCTTGCTATCGAGGAGCGCTTTCCGGCGCTGGTGCGCGAGGATTCGCCATCGCTCAGGGTTGGTGCAGCACCCGCGGAGGGCTTTACCAAGGTGCGCCATGCCGTGCCGATGCTCAGCCTTGCCAAGGCCTATACCGACGACGATGTCACCGATTTCATCGAGCGCGGCCGGCGATTCTTCGATCGCGACAAGGATCTCGACATCGCCTTCACGGCCGAACCGAAGATCGACGGGCTGTCGGCTTCGCTGCGCTACGAAAACGGCGTGTTCGTGCAGGGCGCAACGCGGGGCGACGGCACTGTCGGCGAAGACATCACCGCCAACCTGCGGACAATCGCCGACATCCCCGCGAGGCTCAAGGGCTCGGGCTGGCCCGAAATCATCGAGATACGCGGCGAGGTCTATATGACCTATGCGGAATTCGAGGCGCTGAAGCAGCGGTCGGCGGCGGTCGGCGGTCAGGACTACGTCAATCCGCGCAACACGGCGGCCGGATCGCTGCGTCAGAAAGATCCATCCGTCACCGCCAGCCGCAACCTCAAATTCTTCGCCTATGCCTGGGGCTACACGACAGCGGATCCGGCTCCGACCCAATATGATTCGGTGCAGAAATTCGCCGAGTGGGGGTTCAAGATCAGTCCGCTGATGGTCAGGGCGAAATCGGTCGATGATCTGGTCGCCCAATATCGCCTCATCGAGGAGCAGCGCTCGTCGCTGGGCTATGACATTGACGGCGTCGTCTACAAGGTCGACCAGCTGGAATTGCAGCGCAGATGGGGGTTCGTCACCGGCGAACCGCGCTGGGCGGTTGCACACAAATTTCCGGCCGAACAGGCGATGACGACCGTGCAGAAGATCGACATCCAGGTCGGCCGCACCGGCACGCTGGCGCCGGTTGCGCGGCTGGCGCCGGTCACGGTTGGCGGCGTCGTGGTCGAGAATGTCACGCTGCACAATGAGGACTACATCAAAGGCCTGGACAGCACGGGTCAGCCGATCCGCGACGGCATCGACGTTCGCATCGGCGATACGGTCGTGATCCAGCGGGCAGGCGACGTCATTCCCCAGATCGTCAGCGTCGTCATCGACAAGCGGCCGCCCGATGCCGTGCCATACGAGTTCCCCCACACTTGTCCGATCTGCGGCTCGCCGGCGACGCGCGAGATCAATGAGAAGACCGGCAAGGAAGATTCGCGCCGCCGCTGCACCGGCGAACTGATCTGTCCGGCGCAGGCGGTGGAAGGATTGCGCCACTTCGTGTCACGCGGTGCCCTGGACATCGAAGGCCTTGGTGCCGAAAACATAGATACCTTCTTCAATGCGGGATTGATCAAGAC
>NZ_RZQG01000993.1:0-2093 GCF_003998635.1 Mesorhizobium sp. M7D.F.Ca.US.004.03.1.1 | reverse complement strand
CCGGCCGGGTTGATTTCGGTGACATCGGCGCCGGCATCACGCGCCTCGGCGATCATGTCGCGCAGGCGCTGGTGGTGCCGGTCACTGATGATGGCGGTATAATCGGGGTTGTCGCGCAAGGTCGGGTAGAGCCGTGCTATCGCCGTTGCCAGCTTCGCGGAGACCGCGTCTCCTTGCCCCTTCGGCACCAGCAGATAATCCGGCGCGATGCAGGTCTGCCCGGCATTCAACAGCTTGCCATAGGCAATGCTGGCTGCCGCCGCGTCGAGGTCGCATGATGGATCGAAGATTGCCGGCGACTTGCCGCCGAGCTCGAGCGTGACCGGGGTCAGATTGGCGGCCGCCGCGATGGCGACGTGGCGGCCGACCGATGTCGAGCCGGTGAACAGCAGATGATCGAAAGGCATCGACACGAAAGCCTTTCCCATCTCGGCGTCGCCGGTGATGATGCTGAGCTCATCGGTCGCGAAATGCTCGGCAACGAGCTTGGCCAGCAGCTCGGAAAATGCCGGCGTCAGTTCGGAAGGTTTGATGAGCACCCGATTGCCGGCGGCGAGGGCGGCAGTCACCGGCGCCACAGCGAGCTGGAAAGGATAATTCCAGGGCGACACGATGCCGACGACCCCGAGCGGCTGCGGGACGAGGCGATTTCTACCCGGCAGGAACGGCATGGTGGTGGCTACGCGACGCTCCCGCATCCAACCCTTGAGATGGGCCAGCGCGTGGCGGATGCCGGCGCGCACGACGAACAGTTCCGCAAGCCGCGTCTCGTGTGCCGAACGGCCTCCAAAGTCGGCGTCGATCGCCGCACAGATCTCTGCTTCGTGCCGCTCGGTCAGCGCCAGCAGGCGCATCAGGCGGTCTTTGCGGACGCCCAGGTCAGGAAAGGGCTGTGTCCCGAAGGCCGCACGCTGCAATTGGAACCGCTCGCCGAGAACATCCTGTCTGGTCTGCAGCATCGCGCCCTCCCTGGCTTGTTGGGCCGAGCTTACATCGTGGTGCGTGAAGGAATCCAGCGGGGTGCGGGTGTCCTGGGGGAAGGCGCAGGCTGCGAACGATCTGTTCCTGTTGTGGCGTGATGACAGCTGCGCTAAGGCAAGGTGCCCATGCAGAGAGTCGTTTTGACCGGTTTCCACATCCTCTCCAGTCCACGAAATTCCAACCGGGTGTCTGCCTGATGCAGGCATCTGCGACGAGCATCGTGGCCATGGACCCCAAGCGGCGCGTTTCGCGCCGGGTGGCCCAGCGGAATTGCGGATGAAGGACGCTCACAGACTTGAGGCCGCGTTCAGTGCGGCCGCGCGAAGGGTCATGCGGGAGTTTCATCGGTTCGTGCCGCTGTCTCTGAAAAGGCGCATGCAAAAACGCGCATACCCACGCGCGACGCCGGCCAACAGAATTTTCATCTCGGGCTGTGCGCGCAGCGGGACGACACTGACACAGCGGCTGATGAGGTGTTTCCAGGACATTTTCGTCCATCCGCCCGAAGCGCGATACACAATGCTGGACATGCTGGACCGGCCGGAATCCAACCTCGTCGTCAAGCGCGATGCGCGCAGCTTTGCGCGTCTGGCGAAGCTGCCTGCTTCCATCGGCTTGATCTACTGCGTGCGCCATCCATTCGACACGCTGACAAGTTCGCATCCGCAAACACGCAGCGAGCGTCGGTTCCACGTCACGCCGCATCGCTGGCTGGCCGAATACGATGCGCTGATACGGCTGAAGAAGGCACAACCGCACAGGCAGATCCTTTTCGTTCGCTACGAAGACATGATCGGCGCGCCCGATGCCATTCAGCAGCGAATCGCGCAGTTGTTCGGGCTGACGCCGCGGATTCGCTTCAGCGAGGATCCGGACAATCCGATCCGGGTGGCTTCGTTGAAAAAATGGGAGAGGAGCGAAGACTTCCGGACCGATCTCGGCGGCCTGTCGCCGGCATTCCTCGTCCGCGTCCAGCGCTTCTGCGCCGAGTTTGGGTATGACATGCCGATAACAACGCAGGCTGTGGACGCTCCGTGATGCAGGCACCGGCAGCGGCCCTCACGACAGAAGGGCAAGACCCCAAGCGGCGCGTCCTGAAGGACGTGTTCGGC
>NZ_RZQG01000992.1:0-2094 GCF_003998635.1 Mesorhizobium sp. M7D.F.Ca.US.004.03.1.1 | reverse complement strand
TTGCGGACCACCCAGCGGTCGATCGATGGCATCAGGCCATAGCGCTCGGCTCCGATCTCCACCTGCGCCATCAATCTTTCCGGAGCGACTTTTGGTGACGAGACATTCCTCGGCTTCCTGCGCGAACAGTTCCTCGTCCATGGCATTTCGCCTGCCATGATCTGCCTGGAGATCACCGAAACCAGCGCCATTGCCAATCTCAACAATGCCATGCGCTTCATCGCTGATCTGCGCGGCCTGGGCTGCCGCTTCGCGCTCGACGATTTCGGCTCGGGCATGTCGTCCTTCGCCTATCTGAAGCACCTGCCCGTCGACTACCTCAAGATCGACGGCAGCTTCGTCAAGGACATGATGGAAGACCGCATTGACCATGCCATGGTCGAGATGATCCATCACATCGGCAAGGTCATGGGCAAGCGCACCATCGCCGAGTTCGTCGAAAGCGATGGCATCATTGCGGCGCTGAAAAAGATCGGCGTCGACTATGCCCAGGGCTATGCAATCGCCAGACCTCAGCCGTTTGACGCCTCAACGGCATTGCTCTGCAAAAGCGTCGCGCCGGCCGCAGAGATCGTCACCGATCCATGGGTCGATCTGGCGCAAAAGCTGCGCCGCAAGGCCAGCTAGAATGCGTCCTCGTTCGGAAGACTCGCTTCAGTTCAACTTGACCAGAACCACACGGCGGTTCTTGGCGCGGCCCGCGTCATCATCATTGCTGGCGACAGGCGCCATCATGCCGGCGCCAGCAGCGGTCAGCCGCGCCCCGTCGATGCCGTATTTCGACACAAGTGCCGCCTTGACCGCTTGCGCCCGTCGCGACGACAGGTCGAGATTGTAGTCGAAGGCGCCTTGATTGTCGGTGTGGCCGACGACGATCACGGCCATATCAGGGTCGTTGGCCAGCAGCGTCGAAATTTCCTTCAGCGTTGGTTCCGACTCCGGCTTGATGTCGGCCTTGTCGGTGTCGAAGAAGATGCCGTAGAGCGAAATGCTGCCGGTGGCGGAGAGTGAATCCGCCATCTTGGCCGCCTCGACCACCACCATCTTCTTGTCGCGCGCCTTGGGTTCCAGCACCTGGACGATGGCAACGGTGCGGCCGTTGAGCTCCTTGCAGTAGAGATCGTCGGTCATCGAATAGGTCTGCACGGTCACATAGGCGTCGCCGCCGTCCTGCGGCACCTTGGCCGAGAAATAGCGCTGGTCGTTGATGCCGGAGGTCAGTGCGCAGGCGCCATTGGAGAATGCCGCGTCCTTCAGATCGCTCTCATGGAAGGAATACATCGTCAGGCTCATGTCGCCGCCCCCGCCGCTCGACGAGCGGTCAGCGGCGCCACCGCATTCCTCCTTCTTGCATTCGAACAGGATTTCGCCGCCGGCCGCCGCGATCACATCCTGATAGTTGCGCAGCACTTCGAGCGGCGAACGCTCGGCCGGCAGCACATAGGCGATGCGGGTCAAAGCGCCCTCGACCTCGGCCTTCTTGTCGGGTGCGAAGACACGATTGTTCATCGCATCGCGCGCGTCGGGGTCCGCGCTCGGCTTCAGCGGCGACAGCGGCACGCTGAAATCCGTGAAGGCCAGTTTCTCATAGGAGACGATGAACGAGCCTTCGTAGCGCTTGGCGAGATGGTTGTCGGCGGCGCCCTCGATATCGGCGGTCGGCGCCGTCGCGTCGGCTGCCGCCAGCCGTCCGGCCAGCATGAGCACCAGCACCGCCCAGAAAAACGTTAGAGCTGTCGTCTTGAATGCACGCATCGATCGTCCCCCCTTCGCATTATACTCGATGCTAACAGAGCGGGTATGTCCAGTCGATGACGCCGCCTGGAGCATGATGCCGAAAAGTGTGAAGCGGTTTTTCGGACGACATCATGCTCTATCCCTTTGATTAGAGCCGGCTCTAGGGTCACCGCGCCAGCAGGATGGTCGGGGCGTCGTGATAGGTGGTCTGCACCACTTCCCGGAAACCGCACTTCGCCGCGACCCTCAGCGAAGCGACGTTTTCCGGATCGATGATGCAGACGGTCTTCTCCCGCCCGAACGTCTCTTCGCCCCATGCGAGCACGCGGCCAACAACCTCGGTGGCGAAGCCCGCCC
>NZ_RZQG01000991.1:0-2094 GCF_003998635.1 Mesorhizobium sp. M7D.F.Ca.US.004.03.1.1 | reverse complement strand
GTCTCGAGCGACACGCCCAGCCGGTCGGCCAGACTGGCAATGGTGACGGTGCCCTCTTCCTGCAGCAGCCGCAGGATCTCGCCATGCCGTTTCGAATGGGTCATTTGGTTTCCCCGACTTAGCCTTTTGACCGATTCTAAGGTAATTCAAGTGCTTTTAAAGGAAATGCCTGCGCTTTCGGGCAAAATACCCAAAAAAAGTCACACCTTTTTATTGACAGCAAGGCAACCTTGGCGTGAAATCCAAATCTCAACAGGGGTTTCGGAGCTGCAACGGGAGGGTGATGGCAGAGCCGCAACTCACTGACCAGGCAGCCTGCAACGTGTCTGGTGCAAGGAATTTTCAGATCCGCGGGGGCGGATGGCGGGGTTCAAAACCTAGCCAAGGGGCTCGTCGGTGCGGTGCGGGATACCGATCCTGGCATCCCGCACCGACGAGATTTTTTGTGTTTCTCCCTGCTGCCGTCGCGCTGTCCGTGGCGCCTTGTCGAAGCCCAGCAAACCAGGAATGATTCCGTGATTGCCGAAGACCGCATCCGCGCCCTGCCTTGCTGGACCGGCAGCATTGAGATTGCGCCGCTGCCGGGCGGCCTGAGCAATGCCAATTATGTCGTCACGGACGCGGCGGGCAAACATGTCGTGCGCTTCGGCAAGGACTATCCGTTCCACCATGTCTTTCGCGAGCGCGAGGTGATGACGGCGCGGGCGGCGCATGCCGCCGGTTTCGCGCCAGCCGTCCGCCATGCCGAACCGGGCATCTTGGTGACGGAGTTTCTCGGCGCCAAGACCTATCTCGCCGAGGACGTGCGGGCCAATCTCGGCCGCGTCGCGGCCCTGATGCGCGGCTTCCACCGGGAGATGCCCAATCACATCTCGGGCGCCGGCTTCATGTTCTGGGTGTTCCACGTCATTCGCGACTATGCGCGCACGCTTGAAGAAGGTGGCAGCCGCAAGCGCAGCGACTTGCCGCGCCTGCTGACGCTGGCCGACGAACTGGAGCGCGCGCAGAAACTGCTGCCGATCGTTTTTGGCCACAATGATCTTTTGCCGGCCAACATTCTCGACGACGGCAACAGGTTGTGGCTGATCGACTTCGAATATGCCGGCTTCAACACGGCGATGTTCGACCTCGCCGGCGTGGCCTCCAACGCCGGCATGAGCGACGAGGAATCCTTCGCCTTCCTGACCGCCTATTTCATGAAGGAACCGGACGAAGCGATCCGCCGTTCGCACGCGGCCATGCAATGCGCTTCGCTGCTGCGCGAGGCGATGTGGAGCATGGTGTCTGAGCTCTATCTCGACGCGCCCGGCATCGACTACGTCGCCTACACCGAGGAAAACCTGACGCGGCTCGAAGGCGCGCTGGAAAACTACAGAACGAAGTACGGGATACAGAAATCATGACATTGCCGAGCCAGGCCGCCATCGTCGTCATCGGCGGCGGCATTATCGGCTGTTCGACGGCCTATCATCTGGCACGCGACCACAAGGCCGACGTGGTGCTGCTGGAGCAGGGCAAGCTGACCTCGGGCTCGACCTGGCATGCCGCCGGCCTTGTCGGCCAGCTGCGCTCGTCAGCTTCGATCACCCGCGTGCTGAAGTACTCCGTCGACCTCTACAAGGGGCTGGAGGCCGAGACCGGCCTTGCCACCGGCTGGAAGATGACCGGGTGCCTCAGGCTCGCCACCAATGCCGACCGCTGGACCGAGTACAAAAGATTGGCGACGACGGCAAAAAGCTTCGGCATGGACATGCAGTTGCTGTCGCCGGCGGAGGTCAAGGCCATGTGGCCGCTCATGGAAACCGGCGATCTCGTCGGCGCCTCCTGGCTGCCGACCGATGGTCAGGCGAGCCCCTCCGATATCACGCAGTCATTGGCCAAGGGCGCACGCATGCATGGCGCCAAACTGTTCGAGGATGTCCGTGTCACCGGCTTCGAGATGAAGGACGGCCGCATCACCGTGGTGAAGACCAGTGAGGGCGACATCGCCTGCGATAAGGTGGTCAACTGCGCCGGCCAATGGGCGCGGCAGGTCGGAGCGCTTGCCGGCATCAACGTGCCGCTGCAGCCGGTGAAGCACCAGTACATCATCAC
>NZ_RZQG01000990.1:0-2097 GCF_003998635.1 Mesorhizobium sp. M7D.F.Ca.US.004.03.1.1 | reverse complement strand
CTTCCGCGAAGGCACTGGCAATCGTTGACGGGATGATGTTCATCAGGAAGCTGGTCACGGACTGCTCGTGAGCCGTGGCCACATAGCCCTTAACGGCTTGGACATCGAGCGAGGCCGGATCGATGTTGAGGCCGGCGCCAGGTTGAACGATATTCGCGACAATCAGTCCGACAACGAGTGCAAGTGTCGAGAAGGTGAGGAAATAAACCATCGCCTTGGCGGCAACTCGGCCGACCTTCTGCAGATCGCTCATGCCGGCAATGCCGGTCGCAATTGTCAGGAAGATGACAGGTGCGATAATCATCTTGACGACTTTGATGAAGGCATCGCCGAGCGGCTTCAGGCTCTGGCCGGTTTCCGGATAGAGGTAGCCAATTGCGGCTCCCAGGACTATGGCGGCAAGCACCTGCACGTAGGTCCGGGCAAAATGGGGCTTGCGGGGCGCTGCGATCGCGCGGGGGACTCTTGGAACCAACACCGTTTCTCTCTCCCTGACCGGATCGGGGTGGGGGCTCCTCCTTCTCCCATGCTGCGCTCCGGTCGAGCGCTGCTGTCATCTCGGAGCAAGCGCCGTGCCAACTGGAGGCCTGTCCCGTCCAGCGAGATTGGTGCGGGTTGCGCACTGGAACCCTCCACCTTTGCCGGAATTTGCACTCAAGGCTCGCCAAAGATCGCGTCTGAAGAAGTGCTTCGCCAGAGAGGGAATTGACCAGGTCGCCTTGCGGCCGTGTCTTTGATGTCTGCCGCAGATCGACTGCCGGCCGATATCTCTGTCGTCTTGGTGACTTTGGTTTGTCAGTTTTGCGACGGAATGCGCGCAAACTGCAGGATATCCTACACGCCCATCAGAGCACGCGGTACAAGCGATTAAGCGTAGGAGCGCATTGAATCTCCGAGGTCAAAAAATCTTGAATAAGGTCCCCGTGCGAAGTGAATCCGCAACTCGTCAAAGTTCTCCACCGTTTGATCCAGCGGTCGCGTTTCCTGGCGCTGCAGGATGGCGTTATCTGATGGCTCAAGCGCTGGAACGCCCAGGAAATCCCAAACCGCTCCCAGGCATTGGGCAGGTTCGTGAAGTAGGCTCTCGTATTCCATTACAAGCAGGTTGGTCGACGTGAAGGAGTCCATAACGCGAGCGTGAAAATCGTCGGCGGCTTTGAAATAAGCCTCACAGTCGGCGATTGACAACCTGACGCTCGGTGGCCGAGCGGTATCGTTGTCCCAGCTGAACTTCAGCCAGTGACCGCTTTCCCTGGCCTGCACAAAGGATCGGAGCGATTCCAATACGTTTCGGCGAACAACAAGGATGACCTTGAGTGCTGGCCAACGAGCCAGTTCCGCAAAGAATGCGGGACGCTCGCGAAACTGAGGTTCATTGATCTTGCATCCAAGATGCGTCACATTCTTGTAGTCGCGCATAGGGCAGCGCACATAGGCAAGCTCAAGAAGCTCGCGATCCGTGCCTAGCAGGCGATCAGTGCTGGGCCAATTGGGATCATATTCGTTTAGCAACTCACCGTTACTCAAAACGGTCGGATGCTCGTTTAGCAATTCTTCTAAATAGTGTGTTCCGGTCCTTGGCATAGCAAGGATCACAAAAGGCTCAAGAGTTGCTTCGTTGTGGGTCATTGCATGTGTATCCAACTAAATAATGGCCGCGACGGTCTGTGGACGCGCACAAGAAGCTTGGCTGCTATCGATTGAACGCTCCGGGTGGGTCCGCGCCTCACCATCCAGCCTGTTCTTCGAGGTGTGGTCGCGAAGCTGGGCGGGTGCCTGCAGCGGCTGGGTGGCGCCCGGCTTCGGCGTTGTACCACTCGCGATTCCTAGCATACGCATGCCTCCGGGCCGCTGTGGGCAGTTTGCATCCGGCATTGCGGACCTCCTTCTGGTTAATGGGTGTAAGCAAGCGTCAACGCATTAGTCGTCGATGAAACAGTCCAGCCGACAGAAAAAAAGGCAATACAGCGAACATGCAAAGTGCGCCTATATGCAGCCCTACATTGTCGCCCAGGCGGCCGAGCATCACCGGACGGATTAGCTCGATAGAATTCGCCAGGGGCGAGAAGGCCGCAATCTGCTGAAACACTCCTGGCA
>NZ_RZQG01000098.1:0-11459 GCF_003998635.1 Mesorhizobium sp. M7D.F.Ca.US.004.03.1.1 | reverse complement strand
GTACCCGCCGTCGTCAAGCGCTACACATTCAGCCCCGACGCTGCCTACGCCAAAGAACTGAAAGCGCTAGCCGACCCCAACGAGGTTCCGGAGCCGCCCTGCGGCGACTGGGGCGAAATGCCTGACGGCATCCAGTATTTCGAGGTGCCGGCGGGTGAGGGGCGGAAAGTGCTGTTCGTGCGGATTGGTCAGGACGAACCGTTGTTTGATGAGCAGACGCTGCGGGTGTTGCCGGCGAGTTAGACGCTAGGCTCATTGAGCATGGCTTCCATGTTGTAGCCATCGGGATCAAGAACGAAGCAGGCGTAGTAGTTCGCGGTATATTCCGGGCGCGGGCCTGGTACGCCATTGTCTGTGCCGCCGGCCTCGAGAGCAACTCGATAAAACGTGTCGACGTCTGCCTTGCTGTTCACCCGGAAAGCCACGTGTACACGTGTCAGCGGTGGTTTGCTGTCCGATTGTTGGATCTCGAACAGGCTGCCGGCGCCGACATCAAAGGCGCAGAACACGCCCTCCTTGCCGAAGGAGAGGCTGTATCCCAAGGGTGCAAAAGCCCTTTCGTAGAAGAGCTTGCTCTTCTCAAGGTCGCTCACAGCAATGGTGATGTGATCAATCATGTGTTGGCCCGGTACATGCCACCTAAACATTTCGGCCCGATCTTGCGATCGGGCCGATGATGTCGCGTTTTAGCGCCGACGCAAGTTTTCCTCAGCTGCACCCGCTCGTCGCGCCGCACGTGTCGCACTTCTCGCAAGTCCCGTTCCGCACCATGGTAAAGTTCTGGCACTCGGAGCAGGAATTGCCGGTGTAGCCCTGGAGCAGTGACCTGGCGCGGCGGTCGTTGGCGAGTTTCTTGGCTTCGGCCGCCTCGACGGCCGCGGCGTCGGTAAACAATCCCGCCGTGGCGTCGGAAGCAACGCCCGCCGCTTCCTCGAAGGCGATGTCCTCGGCCAGTTCCTTCGCCCGCTCCTCATAGTCGCGCTTGTAAGCGACCGCTTCGTCGCTGGCCGGCTTCAGCGCCAGCACGTTGGAGCCGGAGAAGGCGGTCGGCACTGAGCGGGCAGGGGTGCCCGAGGGAGCCGCAAAGCCCTTCGGATCGTTGCCGCTCACCCGCGACACCAGCTTCACCGGCGAGGCGCCACGGGTCAGGCCCTTGGAGACCGCATCCGTCTTGCCTTCGCTGATGTTGCGGCCAAGTGCGGTGTTGGAAAAGTCCGACTGGTCGACATGGGCAAGATCGTTGCGGCCGAGATAGGAGATGGCCAGTTCGCGGAATACGTAGTCGAGGATCGACGTCGCGCTTTTGATGGCGTCGTTGCCTTGCACCATGCCCGCCGGCTCGAATTTGGTGAAGGTGAAGGCGTGCACATATTCGTCGAGCGGCACGCCATATTGCAGGCCGAGCGAAATGGCGATGGCGAAGTTGTTGAGAAGGCCACGCAGCGTCGCGCCTTCCTTGTTCATGTCGATGAAGATCTCGCCGAGACGGCCATCGTCATATTCGCCGGTGCGCAGGAAGATGGTGTTGCCGCCGATCTTCGCCTTCTGCGTGTAGCCCTTGCGGCGGCCGGGCAGCTTTTCCTGCTCGCGCGACACACGCTCGATGATGCGCTCGACGATCCGCTCGGTGATCTGCGCCGCGCGCGCTGCCGCCGGTGCGGCGATCAGCTGCTCGAGGGCTTCGTCCTCGTCGTCCTCGCCATCGGCGAGCAGTGAGGAGTTGAGCGGCTGCGACAGCTTCGAACCGTCGCGATAAAGCGCGTTGGCCTTCAGCGCCAGCTTCCACGACAGCATGTAGGCGCCCTTGGCGTCTTCCACCGTGGCGTCGTTGGGCATGTTGATGGTCTTCGAGATGGCGCCGGAGATGAAGGGCTGTGCCGCCGCCATCATCTGGATGTGGCTGTTGATCGACAGCGAGCGCTTGCCGATCTTGCCGCACGGGCTGGCGCAGTCGAACACGGCCAGGTGTTCGGCCTTGAGGAAGGGCGCGCCTTCCAGCGTCATGGCACCGCAGACATGGATGTTGGCGGCCTCGATGTCCTTCCTGGAGAAGCCGAGCGCCGGCAGGATCTCGAACGAGAAATCGTTGAGCTGCTCGTCGGTGAAGCCGAACGTCTCCTTCACCCAGTCGGCGCCGAGCGTCCACTGGTTGAAGACGAACTTGATGTCGAAGGCCGACTTCAAGGCTGCATTGAGCGCCGCGATCTTGTCGTCGGTGAAACCCTTGGCCTTGAGTGCGCCGGGGTTGATGGCGGGCGCCTGGTTGAGGTTGCCGTGGCCGACCGCATAAGCCTCCATCTCGCCGATCTGGGCTTCGGAGTAGCCGAGCGTGCGCAGCGCTTCCGGCACGGCGCGGTTGATGATCTTGAAGTAGCCGCCGCCCGCGAGCTTCTTGAACTTCACCAGCGCGAAGTCAGGCTCGATGCCGGTGGTGTCGCAATCCATGACCAGGCCGATCGTGCCGGTCGGCGCGATCACGGTTGCCTGCGCATTGCGATAGCCATGCTCCTCGCCAAGCTCGATGGCGCGGTCCCAGGCGGCCTTGGCGTGGGTGGCAAGGTCCTGCTGCTTCAGGTCGGAAGCGACCAGCGGCACCGGGTTGACGGCGAGCTTCTCATAGCCCTGCTTCTCGCCATAGGCGGCACGGCGATGGTTGCGCATGACGCGCAGCATGTTCTGCGCATTGCGGTCGTAGTCGGCGAAGGCGCCGAGCTCGGAAGCCATCTCGGCCGAAGTGGCGTAGGCGACGCCGGTCATGATGGCGGTGAGTGCGGCGCAGATCGCGCGGCCTTCGTCGGAGTCATAGGGAATGCCCGATGTCATCAGCAGGCCGCCGATGTTGGCATAGCCGAGGCCGAGCGTGCGGTATTCGTAGGACTGCTTGGCGATCTCCTTCGACGGGAACTGCGCCATCATCACCGAGATTTCGAGAACGATGGTCCACAGCCGCACCGTGTGCTCATAGGCAGCGATGTCGATGGTGCCGTCGGCGTTGCGGTAGGGCAGCAGATTGATCGATGCCAGGTTGCAGGCCGTGTCGTCGAGGAACATGTATTCCGAGCACGGGTTGGACGCCCGGATCGCACCGGCGGAAGCGCAAGTGTGCCAGTCGTTCATCGTCGTGTTGAAGTGCAGGCCCGGATCGGCCGAAGCCCAGGCGGCATAGCCGATCTTTTCCCAGAGGTCGCGAGCCTTCAGCGTCTTCAATACCTTGCCGTCCTTGCGGGCGGTCAGGTGCCAGTCGGCGTCGTCCTCGACGGCGCGCAGGAAATTGTCCTTCAGCGACACCGAATTGTTGGAGTTCTGGCCCGAAACGGTCAGGTAGGCATCCGAATCCCAGTCGGTGTCGTAGGTCTTGAACGACATCGACGAATAGCCCTGCTTGGCGAACTGGATGACGCGGTAGATGTAGTTCTCCGGCACGGCGGACTTCTTGGCCGCCTTGATCTCGCGCTTCAGCGCGGTGTTGATGGCCGGATCGAAGCAGTCGTCGCCATTGCCTTCGCAGTTGACGCAGGCCTTCATGATCGCTTCGAGATGCTTCTTGACGATCTTGGAGCCGGTCACCAGCGAGGCGACCTTCTGCTCTTCATTGACCTTCCAGTCGATGAATTCCTCGATATCGGGGTGGTCGGCGTCGACGATGACCATTTTCGCGGCGCGGCGCGTCGTGCCGCCCGACTTGATGGCGCCCGCCGCGCGGTCGCCGATCTTGAGGAAGCTCATCAGACCGGACGAGCGGCCGCCGCCCGACAGCTTTTCGCCTTCGCCGCGCAGCAGCGAGAAGTTGGAGCCGGTGCCGGAGCCGTATTTGAACAGGCGCGCTTCACGCACCCACAGGTCCATGATGCCGCCCTCGTTGACGAGGTCGTCCTGCACGCCCTGGATGAAGCAGGCATGCGGCTGCGGGTGCTCGTAGGAGGACTTCGACTTGGTCAGCTTGCCGGTGAACGGGTCGACATAGAAGTGGCCCTGGCTGGGGCCGTCGATGCCATAGGCCCAATGTAGGCCGGTGTTGAACCATTGCGGCGAATTCGGCGCCACGCGCTGGGTGGCCAGCATATAGGCAAGCTCGTCACGGAAGGCGCGCGCGTCTTCCTCCGACGCCTTGAAGTAGCCGCCCTTCCAGCCCCAATAGGTCCAGGTGCCGGCCAGCCGGTCGAAGACCTGGCGGGCGTCGATCTCGGAGCCGTAGCGCTCGGCTTCCGGCAGCTTGGCCAGCTCGGCCTCATCGGCGACCGAGCGCCACAGGAAGGAGGGGACGTCGTTCTCTTCGATCTTCTTCAGGCGCGCGGGGACACCGGCCTTGCGGAAATACTTCTGCGCCAGGATGTCGGCGGCAACCTGGGAGAACTGCGCCGGCACGTCGATATTGTCCAAGCGGAACACCACCGAACCATCCGGATTTTTGATCTCCGAAAGCGCCTTGCGGAATTCGATCTCCGCGTAGGCAGATTGTCCTGGCTTGGTGAAACGACGCTCGATGCGCATTGGTCCGGTCCCTTTTGTCTATATATAGCGCTTTTCCCCAGGGATTTCTGCCCCCAATGCGAAACGCGCATGTCCGCCGTCTGCCGGCGTTCGAAAACGGCCGGCTCTCCATTTTGCAGTCTCCACCGGCCCTGCTGGTCAAACTCCTTGCGAAGTGCATGTCCAACGCGCCGACGAACCCGCGGGTCCCTCAAAACTGATTTTTTCCGATTCCCTCGCTCGAGGGAAATTCACACTATCTAGCGTCGAACCTACCTGCAAACACTAAATATAGTATTAACAGACAATTTATTCCAGTCCGACAATTGTCCCTATCGTCCCCAACCACCCCACAATCCCAACGCTTCCGCCGGCCTCGTAAACAGGCGGAAATGCGGGCAAAAACGCACATAATCCGGGAAAAAGACCGGGCTCAGAACTTTCCGGTCGCACTCTCAACAGGAGCGCATGGCCTATAAAAGGCGACTCGTTTTGCGCCGTCAAGGATTCGTTTGCGTAGCTTTTGTGACCCCAACATCTTGTGTGTCACATATGTGGATAACGGGGATAGAAAGCCGGCTGAGCGGAATTCGCTTTGGCATGATCGCAAGCCGCCGTTCGCCCTGGGGCAAGCCGCCGTTTGCCCTGGATTGCCGCCATCTGCGCTGGCCACAGAGGTCCAATTCCATGGCGATACGTCAATCTGCCGGTGAAATGGGCGATCGGTCGGGAATGGCGGCGCAAATCGATTCCCGGATTCGGATGACGAGGCAACCCGGGGAGAAAAAAACTTGACGTTGCGAAGGGCTGATGCATCTACTAGTCCGTAACTAAGATATAAGTTCCATAAATATGGAATAGATGCGAAGGGAACCAAGATGAAGCGCTTTTTCCAAATAGCAGCTTCGCTCGCCGCGCTTATGCTGCCGGCGACGGGCAATGTCTGGGCTGAGCCCGCCAAGGGCGGCGTCATCGATGTGGCCACGATCGGCGAACCGCCGACGCTCGATCCAATGGCATCGACCGCCGATCTCGTCGGCATCGTCACGCAGCACATCTACGAAACGCTTTACACCTTCGACAAGGATTGGGGCATCACGCCGCTTCTCGCCGCCGACATGCCGCAGATTTCACCTGACGGGCTCGTCTACACCATCAAGCTCAGAACCGGCGTGAAGTTCCATGACGGCAGCGACATGAACTCGGCCGACGTCGTCGCGTCGCTGCAGCGCTGGATGAAAATCGCCACGCGCGGCAAGCAGGCCGCCGAGGTCATTGCCTCGGTCGATGCGGTCGACGACGGCACGGTCAAGATCAGCCTCAAGAAGCCATTCGCGCCACTGCTGGCGCTGTTGTCGCTCAACAACGCCGCCGCCATCATCATTCCCTCCGAGAATGCAGGGCAGGACCCGCTGACCAGTTTTGTCGGCACCGGCCCCTATATGCTGAAGGACCGCAAGCCCGACCAGTTCATCCAGCTTGCCCGCTTCGACGGCTACAAGTCGCGCGATGGCGAGCCAAACGGTTATGGCGGTGCCAGAAAGCAATATCTCGACGAAATCCGTTTCGTGCCGGTCCCCGATGCCAACACCCGCGTCGAAGGTGCGGTTGCCGGCCAGTTCGCCTATGCAGATTCACTGCCCGTGGAATCGTTCGACAAGATTTCCGGCGGCAAGACCGCGCCCGTCATCCTGAAACCCTTCGGCTGGCCGGTTTTCGTCCTCAACACCAAGCAGGGACTGAACGCCGACATCCGCATCCGCAAGGCGATCCAGGCGGCACTGGCGCCCAACGACATGCTGCTTGCCGCCTTCGGGTCGAAGGATTTCTTCGCCGCCGACGGCGCGCTCTATCCCGAAGGCTATGCCTGGCACACCGATGCCGGCGTCGAAGCCTACAAGCCCGACGGCGACACCGAGGGCGCCGCCGCACTGCTGAAAGAGGCCGGTTACGACGGCAAGCCGTTGCGTATCCTCACCAGCCGCCAGTACGAATTCCACTACAAGATGGCGCAGGTTGCCGCGGAGTATCTCAAGGCCGCCGGTTTCCAGGTTCAGCTCGACGTGGTCGAATGGGCGACATTGACCAAGAACCGCACCGATCCGGCGCTCTGGGACATCTACATCACCCACAGCCCGTTCCTGCCTGAGCCCTCGCTGACCGGCATCATGTCGGATTCCTCGCCGGGCTGGTGGGTTTCCGACCGCAAGCACCAGGTGCTGGGCGCCTTCAATGCCGAGTCCGATCCGACCAAGCGCGTCGCGCTGTTCGCCGATGTGCAAAAGGCGGTCTTCGACGAGGTTCCGGCGGTCAAGATCGGCGACTTCAACGCATTGGCCGCCCAGGCGCCGACGCTCAAGGGCGTGACGCCGGCGCCATGGCCGTATTTCTGGAACGCCTATCTGGAAGGCAAGTAGTTCCTCCCGCAACCGGGCGCCGGCCAGACTTTTGCCGGCGCCCGACAAGACCGTTTCGATGGATTGTGGAAGGGACAGGCTGAACCGATGCTGCGCTCGATCCTCAACAGACTTTTCGGCATGATCGTCGTCATGGCGCTGGTGGTCACCATCGTCTTCGTCATCGTGCGCGTGACGCCAGGCGATCCGGCAGCGGTGATGCTCGGCCCCGACGCGTCGGCCGCCGACATCGCAGCACTTCGCTCCAGGCTCGGGCTCGACGGCTCGATTCTCGAACAGTTCGGACGCTATGTGCTTGGCGTGGTGCAAGGAGATTTCGGTCAGTCGATCTTCCTTGGCGAGCCGGTCACATCAGCACTTGCGCAGCGTGCCGAGCCGACCTTCTTCCTCACCGTGTTCTCGCTGCTGATCGCGACGCTGATCGCCTTGCCGGTCGGCATACTGGCCGCCTACAAGCGTGGTTCGGTCTTCGATCAGGCAACGACCACCATCGCCATGTTCGCGGCCAGCGTGCCGAGCTTCTGGCTGGGGCTGCTGTTCATCCAGTTCTTCGCCGTGAAGCTCGGCTGGTTCGACACGTCAGGCTATGGCGGGCCGGGCGCATCCTTTGCCGACAGGCTGAACCATCTCGTGTTGCCGGCGCTGGCGCTCGGCCTCGTCTCTTCGGCGCTGATCACGCGCTTCACCCGCGCCTCGATGCTCGACGTGCTCAACGACGACTATGTGCGCACCGCACGCTCCAAGGGCATGAGCGAATGGCGCGTGGTGCTGAAGCATGCCTTCAAGAATGCGCTGATCCCCATCCTCACCGTCATCGGCCTGACCGCAGCCCTACTCATTTCCGGAGCGGTGGTGACCGAGACGGTGTTCGGCTTGCCAGGCGTCGGCAGCCTCGTCGTCTCGGCGGTGCTGAGACGCGACTATCCCGTCATCCAGGGCGCGCTGCTGGTCATTGCCGGGCTTTACGTGCTGGTCAATTTCGCCATCGACATGCTGTATCTCGCGGTCGATCCCAGGGTTCGCTACTGATGGCCGCGATCTCGATCCCGCTCCACTCCGAGCCCAACATCCTTTCACGGCTGCTGGGCCGGCCGACATCGGCCGCCGGCATCGCCGTGCTGGTGATCATCGTGCTGGCTGCTATCCTGGCGCCCGTCATCGCTCCTTATGCGCCGTCAAAACTCTCCATCGCCAGCCGGCTGCACCCGCCGAGCCTCGACCATCTGTTCGGTACCGACGATCTCGGCCGCGATGTCTTCACCCGCATGCTCTATGCCGCGCGCACCTCGCTCAGCGTCGGCTTCGCCGTGGTTATTTTTTCGTCGATCATCGGCACCATCCTCGGGCTGACATCGGGCTACTTCAAGCGGCTCGATGCGCCGGTCTCGCGGCTGATCGATGCGATGATGGCATTCCCGGATATCCTGCTCGCCATCGCGCTGGTCGCCGCACTCGGCGCGACTGCGGTCAATGTCGTCATCGCGCTCGGCATCGTCTATGCGCCGCGGCTTGCGCGCGTCGTGCGGGCTTCGACGCTGGTCATCCGCGAACTTCCCTATGTCGAGGCGGCGCGCGCGCTGGGCGTGCCGACGCCAATCATCCTGATCCGCCACGTGCTGCGCAACGTCACCTCGCCGCTCTTGGTGCAGGGCACCTTCATCTTCGCCAACGCCATCCTGGCGGAAGCCGGCCTATCCTTCCTCGGCGTCGGCATTTCGCCCGACATTCCGACCTGGGGCACCATGATCGCCACCGGTCGCCAATACATGGATCAGGCGCCCTGGGTCATGATGTTCCCTGGCGCCGCCATCGTCGTCACGGTGCTGTCGCTGCAGCTTGTAGGCGACGGCCTGCGCGATCTTCTCGACCCCCGTCTGGCAAAGGATATCTGATGTTCGGCAATCGTTTCCAAAAGGCCGACCGGCCGCTGCTCATCAAGGGCGCCAGACCCGTCGGTTTCGGTGGCGGCTTCGATCAGCCGATCGACGTGCTGGTCGACGAGCAGGGCCGCATCGCCGAGACCGCGTCAGCGATTGCAGCGGGCGAGGGCGTCAACACAGTCGATGCCAAGGGTGCGTTTCTGTCACCCGGCTGGACCGATCTCCATGTCCATGTCTGGTATGGCGGCACCGACATCTCGCTGCGCCCTGAACAGTGTGGTGCGGCCCGTGGCGTGACCACGATGGTCGATGCCGGCTCGGCCGGCGAGGCCAATTTCCATGGCTTTCGTGAATTCATCATCGAACCTGCCAAGGAGAACGTCTACGCCTTCCTGAACATCGGTTCGATCGGCCTCGTCGCCTGCAACCGCGTCAGCGAGCTGATCGACATGCGTTCGATCGATTTCGACCGCGTCATCGCCACGGTCGAGGCCAACCGCGACGTCATCGTTGGCCTGAAAGTCCGCGCCAGCCATGTCATAACAGGCGGCTGGGATCTGACGCCCGTCCGGTTGGCCAAGAAACTCAGCCGCATCCTCAAGCTGCCCATTATGGTGCATGTCGGCGAGCCGCCGCCGCTCTACGACGACGTGCTCGGCCTTTTGACCGAAGGCGACATCGTCACCCATTGCTTCAACGGCAAGGCCGGCGGCTCGATCATCGAGGACGACGATCTCTACCTGCTGGCCGAACAGGCGGCGGCGCGAGGCATCGTGCTCGATGTCGGTCACGGCGGCGCGTCCTTCTCCTTCGATGTCGCCAAGGCGGCCCTCGAGCGCGGCCTGCCACCGGCAACGATCTCGACCGATCTCCACAACCGCTCGCTGGATACGTCGGTCTGGGACATGGCCACCACCATGTCCAAGCTGTTGTCGCTCGGCATGAAATTCGAGGATGTGGTGGCGGCCTCGACCACCGCGCCGCGCCGCGCCATCCGCCTGCCGACCGACGGCTTGCTGGACAAAGGCAAGGCGGCGGAGTTTACGCTGTTCGATGTTGTCGACGCCGATCTGACCGTGCGCGATTCCCAAGGCGTGCCGAGCACACTGCACCGGCTGTTTGAACCGCGTCATGCCATTCTGGGTGCCCACGCCGTTGCAGCTCATCGCCATATGCCCAGGCAAGGCGAGGGCGGCCCCCACGCCTGTCCGCATTGCGGGTGGAAGTCGTGACAGAGCCGTTCGCCAGCGACGTCATCCTGTCGGTTCGCGATCTGCGGACGTGGTTCGTGACGCGCCGGCTGACGGCCAAGGCGGTGGATGGCGTGACCTTCGATCTGAAGCGCGGCAAGACACTCGCGGTGGTCGGCGAATCCGGCTCGGGAAAATCCGTCACCAGCCTCTCCATCATGGGGCTTCTGTCGCGGCCGGGTGCGATTGCCGGCGGCAGCATCCTGTTTCGCGACAGGCAAGAGCGCGTCCACGATCTTGCCGGCTTCAGCCAGAAGCAGTTTCGGAAAATGCGCGGCTCGGAGATCGCGATGATCTTCCAGGAGCCGATGACCAGCCTCAACCCGCTGTTCACGGTCGGCGACCAAATCGGCGAGATGATCGCGTTGCATGAGCCGGTCGATCGTCGCGAAGCGCGCAAGCGCGCGCTCGCCATGCTGAAGCATGTCGAAATCCCCGACGCCGAATCGCGTCTGGACGACTATCCGCACCAGATGTCCGGCGGCATGCGCCAGCGCGTCATGATCGCCATGGCGCTGTCGTGCAGCCCGTCTCTGCTGATCGCCGATGAGCCGACCACAGCGCTCGACGTCACCATCCAGGCGCAGATCCTCGACCTTCTGCGCCGGCTGCAGGCCGAGATGGGTATGTCGATCCTGTTCATCACCCACAATCTCGGTGTCGTCGCCGAAATCGCCCATGATGTGGTTGTCATGTATGGCGGCCGCGTCGTCGAACAGGCGCCGGTCAACGATCTGTTCGCGCATCAGCGCCATCCCTACACCAGGGGCCTGCTGGCCTGCACGCCGAACGCCGCCCGCGACATCGACGCCGCCGGCGAGCGCCGTGCGCTCTATTCGATCCCTGGCAGCGTGCCGCCGATCACAAATCTGCCGCCAGGTTGTGCCTTCGAGCCGCGCTGCGATTTCGCCATAGCGCCGTGTCGGGCAGCACCGCCCGCACTCGTGCCGGCAGGCCCGCACGGTGCTTCCCGCTGCATCAGGAGCGCCGAGCTATGAGCGCGCTTGTCCAAACCGTCGAGGCGCAGCCGCTGCTCAGCGTGCAGGGTCTGACCAAGCATTTTCCAGCGCGCAACGGCCGCATCGTGCATGCGGTCGAGGATGTCAGTTTCGATGTCCAGCGCGGCTCGACTGTCGGCCTTGTCGGCGAGTCCGGTTCGGGCAAGACCACCGCCGGCCGGGCCTTGCTGCGGCTGGTTGAACCGACGGGCGGCAAGGCGCTGTTCGACGGCGTCGACCTGTTCTCACTGTCGTCGCGCGACATGCGCGCCTATCGGCAGAAGTTGCAGATCGTCTTCCAGGATCCGTTTTCCAGCCTCAATCCCCGTATGCGGGTCGCCGCCATCATCGGCGAGGCGCTCGACGCGCGCGGCTTTCCCCGCGGCAAAAAGCGGGCGGAGCGGGTCGCCGAGCTGCTGACGCTGGTCGGGCTGTCGCCTGACC
>NZ_RZQG01000989.1:0-2100 GCF_003998635.1 Mesorhizobium sp. M7D.F.Ca.US.004.03.1.1 | reverse complement strand
CCTTTTTCATATTGCCGAACTTGACGTCGCCGGTCTGCGCCATGAAGCCGTCGATGACGCGATGGAAGGCGACATTGTCATAGGCGCCCTGGCGCACCAGCTTCTTGATCTGGGCGACATGCTTGGGCGCGAGGTCGGGCCTCAGCGCAATGGTGACGTCGCCGTCCTTCAGCGTGACGATCATGGTGTTTTCCGGGTCGGCGGCAAAAGCCGAGACCGATGCGGTCACAAGACCGGCAAGCACAACGAGGAACGAGGCGAGCTTTTTCAGCTGCATATCTGTCTCCGGGGTCTTATTTCTTGAATTTGGCGGTGAGCGCGCCGGCAACCGCCGCCGGCACGAAGGGGCGGATGTCGCCTCCCATCGAGGCAATCTGGCGGACAAGTGTGGCGGTAATGGTGCGCACGGAAGGGCTGGCGGGCAGAAAAACCGTCTGCAGTTCAGGCGCCATGGTCTCGTTCATGCCGGCCATCTGCATCTCATAGTCGAGGTCGGTGCCGTCACGCAGGCCGCGGATCATGATCGAGGCGCCCTGCTTCCTGGCCGCGTCGATGACCAGCCCGTCGAAGGCGACGACCTTGATGCGGGCGCCGTCGCTGCCGAATTCTGCCTTCGTCGCTGTCTCGATCAGCTTCACCCGCTCCTCGAAGGAAAACAGCGGCTGCTTTCCCGGATGAATGCCGATCGCCGCATAGACGATGTCGGCCACCGCCAGCGACGCCTTCAGCACATCGAGATGGCCGTTGGTCAGCGGGTCGAAGGAGCCGGCATAGAGGGCGATGCGTTCAGTCATGGCAGGTGCTTCTAGCGAGCCTCTCTCGCAAAGGCAAATCCGATCGGCGCGCCGGCCGTGAACCTTTTCCGGCACATGAACGACAGATGAACACGCTGATCACGAAGCCTTCACGCAGCGTTCACTAGGTTGCACCTTAATAAGATGAAACCAAAATCCCATCTATCCGTTGTTAGGCGCAGGAGAACACGCACATGCTGATCTACATGCTCGCCACCGCAATGACCGTCGCCATGCTGATCGCCACCGTATTTGGGCTGCATCAGGAGGCACAACGCGTCCGCGTCAAGGCAAACACCAAGCGCTTCTTCGGCCCCCGCAAGCCATATCGCCACTACTGATAAAGCCTAAACTTGCTGCCGCGCCGGCCGATGGGTCGGCGTTGCTATGTCATAACCTGGGTGCCGGACTTAGTCCGCACCCTCCGGACCGGTGTCAGGCGCCGGAGCGGCATCAGCAACCGTCCTCGACAGTCTCTTCGCTTTCTTCGTCCGATTGCGGTTCCGAGATCCGCTCGACCGAAACCACCTTTTCACCTTCAGCCGTGTTGAAGATGGTCACGCCCTTGGTGGCGCGGCTGGCGAAACGGATGCCGTTGACCGGCACCCGGATGACGGTGCCGCCATCCGATACCAGCATGATCTGGTCGTCATTGCCGACCGGGAACGTCGCCACCAGCCTGCCGATCTCGGCTACCTTCGACACATCGGTGGCACGGATGCCCTTGCCGCCGCGTCCGGTCAGCCGGAAATCATAGGACGAAGAGCGCTTGCCGTAGCCGAATTCGGTCACCGTTAGCACGTACTTCTCATGAGCCTTGAGGAACTCGTAGCGCTCGTCGGAAAGCTCCGTCTCCTCGCCGACCTCTTCATTGGTCAGCGCGATCTCTTCCTCTTCGCCGGCTGCGATGCCAGCGGCAAGCCGCCGTTCGGCTGCCGCTCGCTTCAGATAGGCGGCGCGCTCGGCTGGCGGCGCATCGACATTCTCGATCACCGACATGGAGATGATGCGGTCGGTCTCGGCCATGGTTATGCCGCGCACGCCGACAGAGTTGCGGCTCTGGAAGACGCGCACGTCGCCGACCGAAAAGCGGATGCATTGACCGGAGCTGGCGGTCAGAAGCACGTCGTCATTGTCGGTGCAGGTCTCGACGCCAAGGATCTCGTCGCCCTCCTCCTCCAGCTTCATGGCGATCTTGCCATTGCGGTTGACCTGGACGAAGTCGGACAGCTTGTTACGGCGCACGGTGCCGCGCGTGGTGGCGAACATCACGTCGAGCTCGCCCCAGCTCGTCTCGTCCGCGGGC
>NZ_RZQG01000988.1:0-2103 GCF_003998635.1 Mesorhizobium sp. M7D.F.Ca.US.004.03.1.1 | reverse complement strand
AGATCGGCCTCGCTGCGGTATTTGCCGCTGAGAAAACCCTTGGCCAGGCTGAAATAGGTGATGACGCCGATGTCCTCGGCCACGCACAGATCGCGCAGCGGCCCGTCAAAGGACGAGCGATCGTAGAGATTGTATTCCGGCTGCAGCACCTCGTAGCGCGGCAGGCTTCGCAGGCTCGCCACATCAAGCGCGGCACGCAACTGGCCGGCGTCGAGGTTCGAGCAGCCGGCATAGCGGATCTTGCCCTTGGCGAGCAGCTTCTCGTAGGCGCCAAGGGTTTCCTCATAGGGCGTCGTCGGGTCCGGCCAATGCGACAGATAGAGGTCGATGACATCGGTCTGCAGCCGCTTCAGCGATGCATCTACGGCCTTTTCGATGTAGGCGGCGGACAGGTCCTTGTGTCCTTGCCCCATATCCGAACCGACCTTGGTGATCACCACGACCTTGTCACGATTGCCCCGGTCTTTCATCCACTTGCCAATGATGGTTTCCGACTCACCGCCCTTGTGGCCAGAGACCCAGCGCGAATAGGCGTCCGCCGTATCGATAGCGTTGAGGCCGGCCCCGACGAAGCGGTCGAGCAGGTCGAACGAGGTTTTCTCGTCGGCGGTCCAGCCGAAGACATTGCCGCCCAGAACCAGCGGCGCGATGGACAGGTCGGTGCGACCGAGACGGCGTTTCTGCAAGGCGTATCTCCAGGATGATTGGGGTGGGCGAATGCGGCCCACTGGCTGAGGTTCGAAGCCTAACTAGGTCTTGCCTGATCGAGGTCAAAGGCCTGGCCGCCTTTTTCCGCAGAGCCAGCTTCACAAAGGCGCGACCTGCCTGGCGACATCCTCCAGCCAGTGGTCGCGGATGCCCAGCGCCTTGAGATGCTCCAGCGTGCTGAGCACATAATCTTCGTTGATGCCGGATTGGCCGACGGCACCGCGCACCACCGCCGCCGCATGTGCCGCATCGAGCGCGCCGGCATATTGCTCGTGCTGGCGGTCGACGATGTAGGTCACCGCTTCGACCGTGCGGCCGCTGTCGAGGCGAACCTTGAGCATACGCTCGAGATAGACATTGGTGACCAGCTCGCGCTCGCGCAGATAGGTGATGACCTCGTCGCGCAAGCCGCCGGGAACGCGGAACGCCAGGCCGATGCAGGAGCCGCCGCGGTCGAGGCCGAGTACCAGCCCCGGTCGTTCACGCGTGCCGCGATGCACGAAGGAATAGACGCAGAGCGACCGGCGATAGCCGTGCAGACGGGCGCGTTGTGTCTCGACATGCGCGAAACCCGGCCGCCAAATCAGCGAACCATAGCCAAACACCCAAAAATCGCCCATATCGCCGCGCCTGATTGCAAAAGAATGGCAGCACCACAGGGAATCGGTGTTTTTTCCGCCCTTCTCTGTCTACCTATTCGTCTCTGTCTACCTGTTGTTGGCGGAATCGACTGTCCGTCCGCAACACCCTTGCGTTAACGAGAGCCAAAGCATGACGTCAAGTGACGAACGCCAGCCGAGTAACAACGGTCGCCGCCTGTTCTGGCTTGCAGCGTTCATCGTCGTGCTGTTCGCCATCTACAGCGGCGGCTGGTTCTATCTGGCTGACCGGGTGAGGACCGAGGCCGACAAGGCGGTCGCCACGCTGAACAAGACTGGCGTCGAAGCCGGCTGCGCCAACCTGCAGGTCAGCGGCTATCCCCTGAGCTTTAGCGTCTCCTGCGACAACCTGGCCTACGAGGACGATGCCAAAAACATCGCCGCTTCGGCCGGCAGCTTCAACGCAGCCGCCCAGATCATCCAGCCTCTGTCACCGGTAGCCAATCTGCGCGGTCCGCTCAGGACCTCCGTTCCGGACATGGTGCCGCTCTGGATCGACTGGGACAATCTGCAAGCCAACGTCAAATTGTGGTGGCCGCTACCGCAGCGGATTTCTCTGGAGGCGGAGGGCCTGTCCGGCCAGACCGATCCAGCCGACGACACCGATCCGATGCAACTGTTCAGCGCCGGCAAGGCATCAGGTCAGTTGCAGCCGAACGGCGGAGATATCGACTATATCGGCAGTTTTGGCGATCTCGAGATAGATCCCGACGCGATCGGCGGGCGCGGGCTGCCG
>NZ_RZQG01000987.1:0-2105 GCF_003998635.1 Mesorhizobium sp. M7D.F.Ca.US.004.03.1.1 | reverse complement strand
GCCAAGTACGGGTGCGGCGCCACGGATCACCAGCGGCGTTGACGGCCCGACGGCCAACCCACCAAGCGTTGCCACGCGGTCGCCCGATGGCAGGTTTTCAAGCGCCCGGTTGAGCCAGCCGGTGGCGACATGGCCGGGGCCGGCAAAGCCGCTTTCCAGCACGTCCTGGCCGTCGAAATGCGAGCGGTCGCGATAGCCGGTTGCGGCCGCATGCACGACCGCCGCCTGGCTGTTCTTGAACAGCCGTGCAAACACCGGCATCGACGGATTGAGCGCGAAGAAGCCGTCCAGCGGCAGCGCCGCATGCGGGCCGGTCAGGGACAAGGCGATGTCGCCATGCAAGCCGGCATAGTCGGGATCGCCGACCGGACCGACCGCCGACAGGCCGTCAAGCGCGCCGCGCAGCACGATGACGATCAGACGTGGATCGCGATTGTCGGCGGCGCGGGCAAGGCGGGGCATGTAGGCCCAGGCAAACAGCGCGCCACCGGTCATCAACACGGCGCGGCGGGAGGGATCGGGAACTTCGCACAGCAGGCTCATGACATCGTCTCCACGGAAGTTGTCTGCGCTGGAACTACCTGCGCTGGAATTCTGGGGCCATCAGCAACAGCGCCAGCCCTTGCTGCTTGGATTCGGCATGGGCGATCGCCTGCCGCGTCTCCGGCGAGGCGGCAGGGCCGATCAGCGCCTCGAGCATGTCGTTGGGATTGCCGATATCCTTGACCTGGCGTGCCGCTTGCCAGGCGATGTCGAGGCGGATTTTCATACCCTCGGCCGACGTCCAGCCGTCGGCCCCGTCGGAAAAGCCGTTGGGTCCCGGCGGCTGCCAGAGCGGCTCGCCCAGCGCGTTGAGCCAGCCGAGCGACTGGCCGGGATCGTTCGCCGAGCCGGGACCGGCCGCCCTTCGGATGGCGGCGATATAGTCGAAGGGCGAGCGTATCTTCATCAGTGGCGTCGACCACGCCTCCGGCATGTCGATGAGGGCGACCGCCAGCGCCCGCAGATTGCCGTCGGTCTTGGCGAAGACCTTGGCGAGGCGCGCAACTGTAGCCGCCGGGGCCGTGTCGGCGATGAAATGGCGAGCCAGTTTGGTGGCGATGTGCAGGGCTGTTGCCGGATGGCGGGCGATATCGTTGAGCGCGGCCTCGGCCTGTCCCATGCCACACGCGGGATAGGTCTTGCCGAGCAGCACTGCGTCGCCCGGCTCATGTGCATTTGCGTTGAAGACAAAATTGCCGGGCTCGCCCAGCCGTCCATCGCGCCCGGCCATCGTCCAGCCGGTGAGGATGCGCGCGAAGCTGGTGACATCGGCCTGGGTATAGCCACTGCCGACGCCGAGCGTGTGCAATTCCAGGATTTCCCGGGCGAGGTTTTCATTGAGGCCACGCTTGCGGTTCTTGCCCGCGCGCGACTCCGGGCCGATCGATTGCTGGTTGTCGAGATAGAACAGCATCGCCGGATGATGCTCTACCGCCAGCAGCATATCGGCGAAGCGGCCGAGCACGAAAGGGCGGATGGCTTCCCGCTCGAAGGCACCGGCGCTGGCGCGAACGACGGTGTCCTTTGCCACCGAGACACAGAAATGGTTCGACCAGAAGCAGACGAGGCGTTCGACGAAGCCGGCCTTGACCCGAACAGCCTTGTCGAAGCGCGCCTGCGCTTCCGCCCGGAACAACACCACCTCGACCGGCGGTACGGTGGGTTTGCCGGCCGGCACGGGTTGTGCTGGCACGGCCTGGGCGCTCGCCGCCCCCGGCTGCGCCACCGCGGCCATGCGCTCACGCTCGAGCTTGCGCTGGAAATTTGCCGCCATGCTGGCCTGGATGGCAGGCGTACTGCCTTGCAGGTTGGCATAGGCCGGGTCATCAGGCGAGATCATGGCGATGTCGGCTTGCCGCAACTCCGCCTTGAGATAACCGCGCGGATCGCCGGCTATGCTGTCGCGGTCGCCAGGCCGTGCTCCAAGCCCGAAGCGGTTGAACGCGACGAGGGCCGGATCAGGGGAATTGAAAGCCGGGATAGCCAAGTCAGCTCTCCATCGCTTGGGCCTCCTGTGCCTGGCGCAGGAGCCCGTCCGAGCCGTTTTGTACCTGGTTCAATGG
>NZ_RZQG01000986.1:0-2106 GCF_003998635.1 Mesorhizobium sp. M7D.F.Ca.US.004.03.1.1 | reverse complement strand
AAACCGCCGGTAATATCGATTACCTGATCGATTTGAACGAACAAGACAAGGATGCGCGGTTGCTTGACGCGGCGGTGTCCGCGGCCATTTGGCTGAAGGCGGCGCGCCTGCCCGACGGCAGATGGGCACGTTTCTACGAACTCAACACCAATCGGCCGCTTTACATTGATGATGGTGGCCAGGTGACCTTCGATTACAAGAACCTCTGGCAACATTACGGCATGAAAACTGGTGCCGAGATCGAGCCGGTGTTCGCCCGGCTGGAGCTTGCCAAGCACGGCTTGACAGTTTCCCATCAGCAGCTGTGGATCAGTGCCGCGGATGAGTTGAGCGCTGACGAACTGAGTTCGAAGGTGCGTCAACTCATCGATGGCCAGGATGACCAGGGACGCTGGGTTGAGGATCGGTTTATCCAAGGAGAAGACTTTGTCGACGGCGTGTTCGCTCTCGCTCGTTTTATCTCCCCGGAAGCGTCAGCATCGGGGAAGTAGCTTCTGCACGTCGCTCGCTCTTGCTATGGGAGATCCTGACCAGGTCTGCCGACAGTGCCCATTTGGTCTGAGCTGATGGACAATTTTCGGGGCATTTGGCGCCATGTGAAGAGCGACCCGAAATCCTAGATGCCTCTACTTTTGGGTTGCGAAAGACTCCGCCCCGAGCGAGCACGTCGAAGTTGCTTGAGGAAGCGTGCGACCGTTCGCGGAGCTGGGCCCTCGCGCAAAATTGCAACACTGGGCGCTATCCCAAGCAGGAGGGGCACGACAAAAAAACGACCGTAAAGATGTGGCAGCGCATTGGCCAACGCCGCGAAGAGGAGGACTGTCGTCAGCGTGCAAATGGCGGATACCCGTCCTTCGCGAACCCGGGCGGCGAGCATCCCGACCATTATGCCGGCTACCAGCAGGAGCAGAAAGCCGATCAACCCAGGCAGTCCTGCCTCGACCCATATCAAGAGAAAGGTGTTGTGGACAGGAGCATGCAGCTCGCTGACCCATCGATACTGGTCAGCACCGATACCAAGCAGCGAATTGCTGTCCGCTTTTCCAATGGCCTCCTTGATAAGCCGCATACGGTCCGCAAATGTACCAGCCTCATCAATGTCGCCATTCTGCAATGCGTTCAGCACGCGGCGCTGGAAGATGGGCGGCAGGAAGTCGCTGCCCCATGTGACGGCGATAAAGAACGTGGCGAGTGACGACACCGTCAACAAGATGATCCGGCGCCACGAGCCCGTCATGACAACGAAGACGGTGAGCGCGAAGACGAGGCCAATCAGGCCGGTATTGGATCCAGTCAGAACAATGCCATAGGCAAAGAGCGGCACTCCGATCCAGGCCCAGCGAGGCCGCGCGCATCCCGAGACCACCAGCCACAACAACAGGGGAACCGCGAGCGCAATCAGCGACGCGCACTCGTTTTCGCGTTCGACCCATCCGACAAAACGGCCATTGCCGCTGACGTAGATCGAGCCATGTCCCTCCTTGAGGACGTTGATCACCACTATGCCCTGCAGGCACATCAAGCCGATCGAACTGATAAACGCTTTTATCAAGAGAACGGTTTCGGCCCAGGGGCGCGACATGAGCATGAAGGTCAGGAGGAAGTAGGCGTATAGGTATTGTGCCGAGATGACGAAGCCTCGCTGGGGATCTCCGACGAGCATGCTGCTTAGCAGCAGCATGCCACACAACAGCGCGATCCCGGTGTTCCACAGAAACGTCCCGGCTGCCAGGGGGGCAAGCGGAAAGGATTTTCCGAGTACAACCGCAAAAACAGCCGCGAGAGCGAAGGCATCGCTGGCGGTAAAATAGAATGCGTTGAAACGGAGGATGTTGAAGGGAGTGAGAAAGACGGAGGCCATGGCCAGCCAGAATTCAACTCTTCCGGTCGCCATTGACAACGACGCAGCAACCGGCCTGCGGTCGGGCTTTGGCCAGTACCCGCGAGGAACCCCGGCGTGATTCATCCTCACTCCTGAAATCTACTTGAGAGTTTCTTTTCACCAGCCCTCATCGACAGGCAGTTCGGTGTATCTGCCAAGATGGGCGCCCGGCCAATCACGCTATCCTTTCGGATAATAGCGTTGCCGCGGCTAAGCCTCTTGAA
>NZ_RZQG01000985.1:0-2111 GCF_003998635.1 Mesorhizobium sp. M7D.F.Ca.US.004.03.1.1 | reverse complement strand
GCCATGTGCAGGTCGGAGCCGCGAAACAGCGTGCGGGCCATGAACAGGCCGATGTCCCGTGCAATGTTCGGCAACTGGCGGCCGTCGATTAGGGCGCGGCGCAGGATGATGTGCGGCGGCGCAAGATATTCCATGATGATCAGCGCCTGGCCTTCATCGAAGTAATGGATCGCCGGCACCGAGCCCGGCGCGCGCGCCTCCTGCCTTGTCAGCGCGTGATATTCGAAGAAGGATCGCTTCAGCGGCAGCGGCCAGCTGTCGCCGACCAGGCGGACATAGGGCAGGGCCTGCTTGACCACTGCCGCACCGCTGGCGCCCTCGACGATGAACACCAGGTTGAGATTGCCGTCGCCGACCTCGCGGACCTTCCAGCGTGTCGTGTCTTTGCCGATCTTCGCGCATAGCGCGTCGTTGTCACCGAGGCGGGCAGCCAGGGTCTCGACCGACAGTGCTTCGAACGGCAATTCTTCAGTCATCGTCATCCTCCCGCATATGCGCTCCGAACATAACGGAGGCATGGCGGCTGGGCCAAGCTAGGAAGCGATCTGGCAATTGTCAATCGTGTTGACAATTGCCGATGCAGCCCATAGCGTCATGTCAGGGAGGAACGCATGGTCGGCAATGCCGTGTTCCGCGTAGAGGGACTGAGGAAATCCTTTGGCCAGAACGAGGTGCTTGGCGGCGTCTCGCTCGAATTGCATGCCGGTGAAGTGACCGTGCTGATGGGCGCCAACGGCGCCGGCAAATCCACCCTCGTCAAGATCATCTCTGGCGTCTATGAGCGCGGCGGCGGCACGATGGCGCTCGCCGACCAGGATTTTGCACCGAAAACCCCGGCCGAGGCGATCCGCGCCGGCGTCGTCACCGTTCACCAGAACATCAATGACGGTGTCGTCGCCGATCTCGACGTAGCCACCAATCTCACTCTCGACAGGCTGAGCGGTAGCGGCGCACCGACCCTGTTCAATCCGGTCCGTGTGCGCCGAGAGGCCAAGGCGGTTGCCGACCGCATGGGGCTGGCCATCGATTTGAAGGCGCGGGTGAGTGATCTTTCGCTGGCCGATCGCCAAATGGTGGCGATTGCCCGCGCGCTGGCGCATCAGCCGAAAGTGCTGATCCTCGATGAGCCGACCTCATCGCTCTCCAGCGCCGAGGCTGATCGGCTGTTTGCGCTGATCGACAGGCTGCGCGAGCAAGGCGTGGCGATCCTCTACATCTCGCACCGCATGTCGGACATCAGGCGGTTGGCCGATCGCATCATCTCGATGCGAGACGGGATCATTTCAGGCATTTTCGACAAGAAGCCGCTCGACTATGAAGGCGCGGTCAACGCCATGCTCGGCCGCAAGATCCATCTCGACCAGATCGTTGTCAGGGATTCGGCCAATGCCGTCCTCAAGATAGATGGCCTGCGCATAGCACCAGGTGCCCGGCCGATTTCGCTGACGCTCGGCGACGGCGAGGTCGTCGCCATCACCGGCCTCGTCGGTGTCGGCAAGACGGCGCTTGCCGAGACGCTGTTTGGCGTGCGCCAGCCATTGTCCGGCACCATGATGATGAACGGCAAGCCTTATGCGCCTGGAACAACCGGCGAGGCGATCGCCGCCGGCGTGTTCCTCGTCGCCAAGGACCGCGGCGAGAATGGCATCGTTGGCGGCTTCAATATCCAGGAAAATATTAGCCTGCCGTTTCACAAGCGCATGTCGCGCTTCGGCATCCTGAGGCGCCGTCTCGAACGCATCACGGCCCGCAGGCAGATCGAGGAACTGGGCATCGTCTGTCGTTCAGAGAAGGACGAGATGTCGGAGCTGTCCGGCGGCAACCAGCAGAAGGTGATGGTCGCCCGCTGGATGGCTCAGGATGCAAGACTGTTCATTCTGGATGAGCCGTTTCAGGGCGTCGATATTTCCGCCCGGCGCGACATCGCCGCCAAGCTCAGGGCCAGTGCAAACGGCCGCGCCACGCTGTTGTTCGTCACCGAGCTCGACGAGGCGCTGGAGACCGCCGATCGCATCCTGGTCATGTCGGAGCAGACCATCGTCGGCGAACACCGCAACGCCGACGTCGATCTCGATCGCTTGCTGGCCGAGGTTGCGGGCGGACCGCTGCAC
>NZ_RZQG01000984.1:0-2111 GCF_003998635.1 Mesorhizobium sp. M7D.F.Ca.US.004.03.1.1 | reverse complement strand
CTTCGCCGCCGCATGGCTGTCGGCCGCGGTCGCCAGTTCGTAAGGCGCGTCGGTGTCGATCTCGGCCGCCGCCAGTATATGCCCACCGAGGAAGGCGATCTGTCCCTGGTTGGTGGCGATGTCACGCCGCACCGTCATCTCGGAGACGCCAAGAAGCGTTGCCGCTTCGCTGAGATGGATGACCCGCCGTTCCGACAGAAGATGGATCAGCCGGGCTGTCCTTTGTGCTTTGCGAGCAGTCATGCGTGGGCCTGTCGGTCACTTGAAATGTGAGGAATTTAACAGCCGCTCTCGTTCAGTTGCAAGCGCGGTGTGCCAATCCGGCCGGACATGACCAACGGACGTGCCTGCTTACAAGGCTCTCGTCTGCCTTGTACCGACGGCGTGGGCCATCAGGCCTTGGTGGATTTCCCCGCCCCGAACCGCAACCCGTCCATCAAGAGCTTGACCAGCCGGCGCGAGCGGTCGCGCCATTCCGGGGTGTCAGGCGCCGAGTAGATGCCCGACAGCGCGTGCAGCACGTCCGAAGCATCGACATCGCCGCGGATGGTGCCGTCGGCCACCGCCGCCTCGACCAGCTGCCGCAAGGCTTGCGAGACCCTGCCGGACGTGTCGGAAAACAGCGTCGAATTGGTGGTGAGCAGGATACGCAGGCTGGTCGCCAGGCCGCGCTTGGTGGCGATGTAGTCGACGAAGCGCTGCATCCACTGCTCCAGCGCGACATCGGACGGATGTTTTTGGGCAAGCTCGCCGGCGGCCGCGCACACCGCCTCCGCCTCGCGGCGGTAGACGACCTCGACCAGATGCTCGCGCGTCGGAAAATGCCGGTAGAGCGTGCCGATGCCAACGCCGGCGCGGCGCGCGATCTCCTCCAGCGAAGCATCGATGCCGCGCTCGGCAAACACGGCGGCGGCCACCTCGACCAGCCGGTCGCGGTTGCGTTGCGCATCGGCGCGCAACGGTTTTGTCTCTGCGGCTTCGGCCTTCTGTTCGGCAATGGCGGACGGCTCGGTGGCCAATTTTTTCTCCACATCGTGTCAGGGGGCTTGAACCCGGTCGGGTCAACCCCCACGTAATAAACGGAGGTGCCTCCGTTTTAGTGGAGTACCTTTATCATATAAGAAGGGGAACCGGTATGTCACGTCTGCAAACTGCCGAGCGTGAAATCTTCCCCTCGAGGGGGAAGATTTCGCTCTCCGCCGCCTTGCCCTTCCCCGCCCCGACGCCAATTCAATCCCCTCAGCGTCAAGCAACTGGAGCCAGACGCCCATGACCAGCCTTCCCATCACGCTCACAATCAACGGACACCGACACGAACTGGAGGTCGACCCACGCGTAACCCTGCTCGACCTGCTGCGCGAACGGCTCGATCTCACCGGCACCAAGAAGGGCTGCGATCGCGGCCAGTGCGGCGCCTGCACGGTGCTGGTCGACGGCAAGCGCATCAACTCATGCCTGGCGCTGGCGGTCAGCCATGACGGCGCCCAAGTCTTGACCATCGAAGGCGTCGCCCACGGCGAGGAGTTGCATCCGGTGCAGGCCGCCTTCATCGCCCATGACGGCTTCCAGTGCGGGTTCTGCACACCCGGCCAGATCATGAGCACGCTCGGCCTGATCGCCGAGGGACAGGCCGGCGACGATCCCGAACGCATCCGCGAGGGGCTGAGCGGCAACATATGCCGCTGCGCGGCCTATGGCGGCATCGTCGAGGCCGTCCTGGAGGCCCAGCAACAGCTTGCGAAAGCCGAGCGGAGGACTGCGGCATGAGGGATTTCGATTACATCAGGCCCGCCACCATCCCCGACGCCATCGCCGCGGCGGCCGAGCCGGGTTCGGCCTATCTCGCCGGCGGCACCAATTTGCTCGACCTGATGAAAGGCGGCATCACCAGTCCCGAACGCGTCGTCGACATCTCCCGGTTGCCGGAACTCAACCGCATCGAACGGCTGGACGATGGCGGCGTGCGCATCGGTGCGCTGGTGCGCAATGCCAACCTCGCCTACGATCCGGAGTTCGCGAAATCCTATCCGGCGGTGGCCGAAGCGCTGCTGTCGGGCGCTTCGGCGCAGCTTCGCAACGCCGCCACCGTCGGCGGCAATCTCCTGCAGCGC
>NZ_RZQG01000983.1:0-2111 GCF_003998635.1 Mesorhizobium sp. M7D.F.Ca.US.004.03.1.1 | reverse complement strand
GCCAAAATATCTGTCGCCGGTCGGCGGCGCCTCCGCCGGCTTCGTGCCGTTGCAGAAGACGGCGACGTCGATCCTTGCCGCCATCCGCCACAAGGCCAATCCTGTCATGCTCGACTTCCTGGCCGTGTCGGAAGGCGTCGAGGATCACGCCACGCAGACACCTCTCGCGGTCGCGAAATGCGCCGGGATGATCGCGCTGTGGCGCCGCGTGATCGCTTTCGAGCTGATGGCCGCCGCCCAGGCGGTCGACCTGCGCGACGGTTTCACGCCGGCGCCACGCACCGCCGCGATTCACACGGCAATCCGTGCACTCGTCCCGACGCTGAAGGAGGACCGGCCGCTCGGCATCGACGCCGAGGCACTCTACGCCGCGCTCGCCGGCGGGAGCTGGCCGACCTGACGCGGCTTCTCAGAAGACGACGGTCTTGTGGCCGTTGAGCATGACGCGGGCTTCAAGATGCAACTTGACGGCGCGCGCCAGAACCCGGCTTTCGATGTCGCGCCCGACAGCGACGAAGTCCTCGGCGCTCATCGCATGGGTGACGCGTTCGGTCTCCTGATCGATGATCGGGCCCTCGTCGAGGTCGGAGGTGACATAATGCGCGGTCGCACCGATCAGCTTGACGCCGCGGTCGAAAGCCTGGTGGTAGGGCTTGGCGCCCTTGAAGCTTGGCAGGAAGGAATGGTGGATGTTGATCGCCCGTCCGAACAGCCGGTCCGACAGGCTCTTCGAAAAGACCTGCATGTAGCGCGCCAGGATGACCAGTTCGGCCCCCGTCCGCTGCACCAGGTCCAGCAGCTTCTGTTCCTGTTCGGCCTTGTTTTCCCTGGTGGTCGGCCAATGGTGGTAGGCAATGCCCTCCAGCTCGGCGAAGCGTCGGGCATCCTCGTGATTGGAGACGACGGCGGCAACCTCCGCGTTCAGCCAGCCGACCCTGATCTGGTACAGCAGGTGGAGAAGCGCGTGGTCGAACTTGGAGACCATGACGATGATCTTCGGGCCGCGTCCCTGATCGACCAGCGCGGTCTTCATGCCGAAGCGATCGACGCTTGATTTCAGGGCCCGCTCCAGGCTGTCCTTGGTCGAGCCTGGCGGGCTGATGAAGGCGATCCGCATGAAAAAGCGATTGGTCTGCCGGTCCCAGAACTGGCTGCTTTCGGCGATGTTGGCGCCGTTCGCGGCAAGCTCCGCCGTGACGGCGGCGACGATCCCCGGCCGGTCCTCGCAGGAAAGGGTAAGAATATGAACCGGCGCGGCCTCGCCCGTCGCATCATTGTCTTGAGATTTCACGCCCCGTCGACCCTCTTCATGAACAGGCTGAGCTCAGCCGGGTCCATATGCACCACATGCTTGTCTTCGGGATAGGCCAGGCTGTTGACATCGGCAACATATTCCGAGAACGCGGCGATGCGCTCGGCCTGCAAACGATCAAATTCGGCGGCGAAGTTGCGGTAGACCTTGGAGTGGCGCGGCATGTGGCCACGGTTCTGGCCGAGGATGTCGTCGGCGAACAGATACTGCGCGTCGCAGCCGGTGCCCGCCCCCATCGACAGCATGATCAGCGACGTGCGTTCCGAGATCGCCTTGGCCACCTCGACCGGCACCACTTCGATCTCGGCGCCGATGGCGCCGGCGGCCTCCAGCTGCTTGACCGCCGCGAAGACCTCCATGGCAGTGTCGGCGGTCTTGCCGACAGCCTTGAAGCCACCGGTCCAGGTCGCGCGGGAAGGAATAAGGCCGACATGGCCGATGACCGGAATGGCATCGTCCGCCATCCGCTTGATCGTGGCGTAGCCGGCGCTGCAATAGACCGCGTCGGCGCCGGCCTTGTAGAGCCGGAAGGCCCAGCGCAGGAAATCGTCCGATGTGCCGATCTCGTAGAAATTATCACCCGGCATGGTGAACAGGCTGGGTGCTGCGTCGCGGTACTCAGGGTTGAGCACCAGCTCGGGCGGCACCGAGACGATATCGACCCCTGCCCGTTCGGCAGCCTCGGCCTCGTCCATCGTCAGCACGCGCAGCATGGTCAGCTGGCGCTTGCCCTTCATGGCGCGCAAATCCGCGACGGTCGGTCTTTTTCGGCTCATCTAGGGGTCCCCTCTGTTACGTG
>NZ_RZQG01000982.1:0-2112 GCF_003998635.1 Mesorhizobium sp. M7D.F.Ca.US.004.03.1.1 | reverse complement strand
GGTTGTAACCACCGCCGATGAAGCGGGCGGTGATGCGGCCGTGGTTGTTGCGGCCGCCCGACTTGGTCAGGCCTTCGGTCAGACCCTTGACGGGCTTGCCCTTGTAGAGGCCCGAGCGGTCGACGATGACCAGCTGACGGGTGCTGGGCGTTACCGGGTTGAATTTTTTCAGTGCCATGTTTCTGTCCTCGCGGCCTTGCTCAGAGACCCGTCGCGACGTCGATCGACTGGCCATCGGCCAGCGTCACAATCGCCTTCTTGACGTCGCTCTGGCGGCCAACCGTGCCACGGAAGCGCTTGATCTTGCCCTTGCGGACAAGCGTGTTCACGGCCATCACCTTGACGCCGAACAGCGCTTCGACGGCGGCCTTGATTTCCGGCTTCGACGCCTTCTTGGCGACGTTGAAGACGACCTGGTTCTGCTCGGAGGCCATGGTCGACTTTTCGGTGATCGCCGGCGAGACGATCACGTCGTAATGACGAAGGTCGGTCATTTAAAGCGCTCCTCGAGAGCCTCGACGGCGGCCTTCGAAAGGACCAGCGTGCCGCGGCGCAGAATGTCGTAGACGTTGATGCCCTGAATGGGCAGCACGTCGATGTTGGGGATGTTCGTCGCCGCCAGCTTGAAGTTCTTGTCAAGCTCGGCGCCGCCGATCAGCAAAGCGTTGGTCAGGCCCAGCGTCGCGAAATTCGCGATCAGCGCCTTCGTCTTGGCCTCGGTCAGCTTCAGCTCGTCGATGATGATGATCGACGCGCTCTTGGCCTTGGCCGAGAGAGCATGCTTGAGGCCGAGCGCGCGAACCTTCTTCGGCAGTTCGTGCTCGTGGCTGCGAACGACCGGGCCGTGGGCCTTGCCGCCGCCGCGGAACTGCGGAGCGCGTGCCGAATGGTGACGGGCGCGGCCCGTACCCTTCTGCTTGTACATCTTGGCGCCGGTGCGCGCGATCTCGGCGCGGCCCTTGGCCTTGTGGGTGCCCTGCTGCTTCTTGGCGAGCTGCCAGCGCACGACGCGCTGCAGGATGTCTTCGCGCGGATCAAGGCCGAAAATCTCGTCGGAGAGTTCCACCTTGCCGGCGTCCTTGCCGCCCAGCGTTGTGATCTTGAGATCCATTATTCCGCTCCCTCTGTGGCCGGAGCCTCGTTCTTGGCGCCACTTTCGGCAGCGACGGCGCGGATCGCGGCAGGCTTCGGCGCATTGGCCGGCAGCGCCACCTTGGCCGCATCGCGGACCAGGATCCAGGCGCCCTTCGATCCGGGAACCGCACCGCGGATCAGGATCAGGCCGCGGTCGGCGTCGGTCGATACGATCTCGACATTCTGCGTGGTGACGCGGGTGTCGCCCATGTGGCCAGCCATATGCTTGCCCTTGAACACCTTGCCCGGGTCCTGGCGCTGGCCGGTCGAACCGTGCGTACGGTGCGAAACCGAGTTACCGTGCGTTGCACGGCCACCGCCCATGTGGTGGCGCTTGATGACGCCCTGGAAACCCTTGCCGATCGTCGTGCCCGTCACATCGACCTTCTGGCCGGCGACGAAGTGCTCGACGGTGATCTCGGCGCCGACATCGATCATGTTGTCGGCGGAGACGCGGAACTCGGCAACCTTCGCCTTCGGCTCGACGGAAGCGGTCGCGAAATGGCCGCGCATCGCCTTCGACGTGTTCTTCACCTTGGCCAGGCCAACGCCGAGCTGAACGGCGGTGTAGCCATTCTTCTCTTGCGTGCGCTGGGCCACGACCTGGCAGTTCTCCATCAGGAGAACGGTGACGGGAACATGTTCCCCGGCATCGTTGTAGATGCGGGTCATTCCCACCTTCTTTGCAATCACACCTGAACGCATCGGTTCAATTCCTTTAGAGTTCCGGGCCGGGGGCACCGCCCCTTACCGCGCTCTCATTCCCTTAGAGCTTGATCTCGACGTCGACGCCGGCGGCCAGATCGAGCTTCATCAAAGCATCGACCGTCTGCGGGGTCGGATCGACGATGTCGAGCAGACGCTTGTGCGTGCGCATCTCGAACTGCTCGCGGCTCTTCTTGTCGACGTGAGGCGACCGATTGACCGTAAACTTTTCGATCCGCGTCGGCAGCGGAATGGGGCCGCGGACGTTGGCAC
>NZ_RZQG01000981.1:0-2114 GCF_003998635.1 Mesorhizobium sp. M7D.F.Ca.US.004.03.1.1 | reverse complement strand
GGCTTGCGCTGTCTGGGATCGTCGATCGGCAGCGGCCGATGCACGATCTTCGATCGGGCGTTGGTGTAATCGATGACCAGCGTCGCCAGTTCCATGATGGTGAATTCGCCGGGGTTGCCGAGATTGACCGGGTGCGCGGGCGCATTCGGCGCATTCATCAGCCGGACAAAGCCCTCGATCAGGTCGTCGGCATAGCAGAAGGAACGCGTCTGCAGGCCGTGGCCATAGACAGTCAGGTCTTTGCCGCGCAACGCCTGGACGATGAAGTTCGAAACCACGCGCCCGTCATCGGGCTGCATGCGGCGGCCGTAGGTGTTGAAAATGCGGGCAACGCGGATATCGAGGCCATAGGTTCTCGAATAGTCGAAGAACAGGGTTTCGGCCGAACGCTTGCCCTCGTCGTAGCAGGACCGCGGTCCGTGCGTATTGACGTTGCCGAAGTAGCTCTCGGGCTGTGGGTGAACGAAGGGGTCGCCATAGACTTCGGACGTCGAGGCCTGGAATATCTTGGCGTTGTTCTGTCGCGCGAGCTCCAGAAGGTTGAGCGAACCAAGCACGCTTGTCTTGAAGGTATGGATCGGGTCTGCCTGGTAGTGCGGCGGAGAGGCTGGGCAAGCGAGATTGTAGATCTCATCGCACTGAAGGCCCGAAGGCAGTGCATTGACGATATCGTGCTCGATGCACGTGAATCTCGGATTACGCAGAAGGGCACCGAGATTGTATCTCTTGCCGGTGTGGAAATTGTCGAGCGCGACAACGTCGTATCCGTCCCGCAAAAGACGTTCGCACAAATGCGATCCTAGAAATCCCGCGCCTCCGGCGACCAGGGCGCGGCTTCGGCTTTGGTTGGCGCCCCTTTGACTGCCGGATTCCAGCTTCAGAACCTTGACAAGCTTACCCATACTGACCTCGCACGCACCGCACACGCTACCGCCGAGCCGGGACAAAGCATTGCCCGGCCACGTCCTTGAGAACGTGGCAAACCTCCGCATCTGCGGAATCGCCATCACCGATGTGCGTTAATTGTTCTCTGGGTTCGAGGAACTGGTGCTACGACACGACTTAAGTGTTGCCGTTCAGCATTTCCTGCGCCCCGAAGCCGCGATCACACGCCTGGTGCCATCATCGTCGATTGCTCGCCCAAATTGCACATCCCAACGCATCGAAAATATACCTGTGGAAATCACAGTCAACTAAATTAGCAATTCCTTAATCATATCTGTTTGCGAATGGTTAATCATGAGGCCGGCCGAGGCCCACGAGGCTGAACCATGGGCGTCCAAGGGCAGATCATCATTGTGGATCAGTGTATTGAGGCGGCCGCTGAAAAATATGCAATCGGACGCAGCAAGCTGTTGCAAGGCAGAATCAAAGCTTGGCAGCGAGGAGCGCCAAGAATGAGCCGCGTGGCGCAATTCAGGGGCGCGCGTTCATTTCACAGTGGAATACCGGTCATTTTAGCAACGGCTTTTGAGCGCATAGGTGGAACCTTGTCTGCATCTTTGCACAGCCACGCTGCCAATCGGCTGGTTCCCGTACCCTGATCCACCTCCTGAATGGCTGCACCACTGGCCATCGCCTTTTGACCGTCGGGGCGCTATTGGCAAGGTCACGATATCCTGTGGTGATGTGAATGCGCTTTCTGTTTGTCCTGATCCTGCTTGCCGGCACCGGCATCGGTGTCATCTATCCCTGGGCGATGAGCAATTTCTCGGGCCATGGGATCGGCACCTGGCGGGTCTATGAGCAGGGCCGCTTCAAGCCGCTGACAGTGCCGCTCGCCGCCCGCGACGCACCGGTGCGGGTGCTGGTCGACCTGACCGCAAGAGCCGAGCGCATCGTTTCGCAGCAACGCACCGTGCTGACGCTGACCGCCGCCAGCAATGGCCGCACGGTGCTCGCCTCGACGCTGCAATTCAACCATTCCGACAACCCGCGCCAGGCAAGCCCGCAGCTGCCCGACAAGATCTTTCGCGACGAGGCCGGCGTGATCGCGACCGTCAGCCCGGGCCCCTATATCTTCACCGTCGGACCGGGCGATGCCGACGATATTCCGATGCGAGCTGTCGATCTCATCTTGCGCTCTGGTGTCGGCGAGATCGACAGCCGTGCAC
>NZ_RZQG01000980.1:0-2122 GCF_003998635.1 Mesorhizobium sp. M7D.F.Ca.US.004.03.1.1 | reverse complement strand
TTATACAGCCGCATCGACAGGCCAAGCGATACAGGCAGCGGGTTCCACCAGCCAGTGCGCAGGCCGGCGGTGCGCAAGGCGGCCGCCGTCCAGGTGTTGCAGCCGACCAGTGCGTTGAAATGGCCATTGGCTTCGTAGAAGCCGTCGAACCTGGAATAGGCCGCATCCGGAACAAGGATCGGACCCTTCGGCCCCCGCTGGAAACTCGCATCGATGAAATCGAGCAGCGCCGCGAACCGATCCTCACCGATGTCGAACCCCGCGACGTCCGGGCGCGATTCGACGATGTCACCGGCGACATCGACATGCATGACCGAAGCATCGATGGTCAGCGCCTTCATCACCGGCACCGCCTTCAACTCAGACCATGTCGGCGTCTCCAGGTAGAAAGCGCGGCCGCCCCAGCCGAAGACAATGTAGCGGACCTCCGGACTGTCGGCCGGTATGCCGGCGTCGACCAGGAAGTGGAAGCGCTGGCGCACGCTACCATCGACCGGAATGGCGATGTCCGTGTGGATGGCGTTCTTCAGCACCAGGATGTGGTGCGCCGTGGCGGGCCTGTCGGCGATTGCTTGCCAGAGTGGTCGCGGTACGAAAGTACCCAGCACGACGGCGAGCATAGCCCCAATCAAAACAAGGCCAAGAAAACGTCCCAGTCTTTTCATGAATGGCGGCCCTGCAGACGCGCTCCGGCGCGACACAAATCGCCCGCCTCCTGCTCATCCATACGCAAAAGAGCCCGGCAGTGTTTCAGCCGGGCTCCCCGTGGCCGTCGAAGGCCTAGTGCAGGATCTGCGACAGGAACAGCTTCGTGCGCTCGTGGCGCGGGTGGTCGAAGAACTCGGCCGGCGTGTTCTGTTCAACGATCTGGCCCTGATCCATGAAGATGACGCGGTTGGCGACCTTGCGGGCAAAGCCCATCTCGTGGGTGACGCACAGCATGGTCATGCCTTCTTCGGCCAGACCGACCATCGTCTCCAGCACTTCCTTGATCATTTCCGGATCGAGCGCCGAGGTCGGCTCGTCGAACAGCATGATACGCGGGTTCATGCACAGCGAGCGGGCGATCGCCACGCGCTGCTGCTGGCCGCCGGACAACTGGCCGGGATATTTGTGCGCCTGTTCCGGGATCTTGACGCGCTTGAGGAAATGCATGGCGATTTCCTCGGCCTGCTTCTTTGGCGTCTTGCGCACCCAGATCGGCGCCAGCGTGCAGTTCTCCAGGATGGTCAGATGCGGGAACAGGTTGAAGTGCTGGAACACCATGCCGACCTCGCGGCGCACCTCGTCGATCTTCTTGAGATCGTTGGTCAGTTCCTTGCCGTCGACGATGATCTTGCCCTTCTGGTGCTCTTCCAGGCGGTTGATGCAGCGGATCATCGTCGATTTGCCGGAGCCCGAAGGGCCACAGATGACGATGCGCTCGCCGCGCATCACTTTCAGATTGATGTCCTTGAGCACGTGGAATTCACCATACCATTTGTGCATGGCGATGATGTCGATGGCGACATCGGTGGTGGAAATCTGCATCTTGGCGGCGTTGACCTTGATCTCTTCCGCGCTGACGGCATTTTCGGTGGCCATGACGGGATCCCCTTGTTCTTTTGTTTAGCGTTTGTGGCCGGTGTCGAGCCGGCGTTCGGTGAACATTGAATAGCGCGACATGCCGAAGCAGAACAGCCAGAAGACGAAGGCCGCGAAGATAAGACCGGACCTGGCGGTCTGCGCCGTTGCCCAGTTTGGGTCGGAGAAGTTCTGCTTCACGATGCCGAGCAGGTCGAACATCGAGATGATGATGACCAGGCTGGTGTCCTTGAACATGCCTATGAAGGTGTTGACGATGCCCGGGATGACCAATTTCAGTGCCTGCGGCATGACGATGAAATACATCTTCTGCCAGTAGCCGAGACCGAGCGAATCGGCACCTTCATACTGCCCCTTGGGGATCGCCTGCAGGCCGCCGCGCACCACTTCAGCCATATAGGCGGCGGCAAACAGCGACACGCCGATCAGCGCGCGCAGGAACTTGTCGAAGCTGACGCCCTCCGGCAGGAACAGCGGCAGCATGACGCTGGCAAAGAACAACACGGTGATCAGCGGGATGCCGCGCACCGTCTCGATG
>NZ_RZQG01000097.1:0-11493 GCF_003998635.1 Mesorhizobium sp. M7D.F.Ca.US.004.03.1.1 | reverse complement strand
CCTGCGTGCTTCGGGCAACGACCTGCTGGTGCCGCTCGGCGTGCTGATCGAATCGGCGCTCGACCATCTCTTCGCGTTCACGACGCAGCAGGTCGGCGATCAGCGTCAGGCGCAGAAGCTGCATGAAGCGATCGAGAAGAACATCCGCCTGCAGCGTCCAGCCGCCGCGCGCAACGCCGTGCACAAGCTTTTGGCCGACACCGATGAGGGGATTGGGCGAGGGCGGCGGTGATCGGCGCCTGCGCTTTACTCAAATCGTCTGCTTCTTGCCATCCTTCATCGGCATCAGGTCGACGCCGTTCACCTCAGCGATATGCGTCGCCAGCATCGGCACGAACTGCTCGGCCGGACCGGTGGCATGGGCGCCGGCGAAGGAGTTCTTGGTGGCATTGCCGAGCGGGTTGGCGATGCCGGCGGCACCCGCCATCGATTCCAGATAGGTCAGGTCCTTGAAGGCGTTGGCAATGGTGAATTTGTGGGCGTCGCGGTCGCCTTCCAGCGTCCAGCGCATGAAAGTCTGGTAGAAGCCGCAATCCATGCGGCCGTTGCGGATGACGCTGTCGAAGCGCGGCGGCGAGATGCCGACCTTCTCAGCCAATGCCAGTGCCTCGGAATAGATCGCAGCGTAGCCGAGCGAGATGAAGTTGTTGAGCAGTTTCATGCGGTGGCCGTCGCCGGTGTCGCCGATATGCACGATGCGGCCGGCCCAGGTTTCGATCACTGGTTTCACCCTGGCAAAGAGGGCGTCCGGCGCGCCGACCATGGCGTCAAGCGTGCCTTCCCAGGCTTCCTTCGGCGTGCGGCTCAGCGGCGCGTCGACAAAATCGATGCCGAGCGCCTTGAGTTCCGCTGCCAGAGCCACCGTCGAGACCGGATCGGAGGTCGAGCAGTCGACGACGACCGAGCCCTTTTTCAAGCCCTCCTTGAGGCCGCCGGGGCCGCGAATGATGGCTTCGACCTCGCGCGAACCAGTGACGCAGATGAAGACGATTGTCGATGCCGCCGCCACATCGCGCGAGGTCGATGCTTCCCTCGCACCTCGACCGAGCAGGTCCTCCGCTGGCTTGCGGTTCTTGCGGCCGAGGAAGGTCAGGCTGTAGCCCTTGTCGACGATGTTCTTGGCGATCCCGTGCCCCATCAGGCCAAGGCCGATGAAGCCGATCTTTTCGCTCGCGACAGTCGTGTTCATGTCTTCAAGTCCTGTTGCAATGATTGATGTCAAGCGCTGCCGTTTTGCAGGCGAGGGTGGTTGCGGATTGCGATATTGTCTGACAATACACATAAATCCCAGAGGTTGTGGAGAGCAAAATGACGAAGCGGATCATGTTCACCGGCGGCAGCGGCAAGGCGGGACGCCATGTCGTGCAGTATCTGGTGGAGCAAGGCTGCCAGGTGCTCAACATCGACACCAGGCCGCTCGACAATCCCAAGGTGCGGACGCTGATCACCGACATCACCGATAGCGGGCAGGTGTTCAACGCGCTGTCGAGCTACATGGGCCTGCATGAATTCGACCCGTCACTGCGCCCGCAGCCGGTCGATGCGGTGGTGCATTTCGCCGCCATTCCGCGCATCATGATCACCACCGACAATGAGGTGTTCCGCATCAATGCGCTCGGCACCTACAATGTCATCGAGGCGGCGGTGAAGCTCGGCATCCGCAAGGTTATCATCGCCTCCAGCGAGACCACCTATGGGCTTGTGTTTGCCAACGAGCCGCGTGATCCCAAATATTTCCCGCTCGACGAGGAGTATGATGTCGATCCGATGGACAGCTATGCGCTGTCCAAGATCGTCAACGAGAAGACGGCACGCGCCTTTGCGCAGCGCAACGGCACCGACATCTATGCCCTGCGCATCGGCAACGTCATCGAGCCGCATGAATATTCGCTGTTTCCGAAATGGTTCGCCGATCCGGGGTTCCGCAAGCGCATCGCCTGGAGCTATGTCGACGCGCGCGACCTCGGCCAGATCACGCTGCGCGCCATCGAGAAGGACGGGCTCGGCTATCAGGTGTTCAATGCCGCCAATGACGACACATCGTCCGACCTGCCGACTGCTGAGTTGCTGAAGCGGTTCTACCCCGGCGTGCCGGTCAAGGCCGAGCTTGGCGAATACGAGACGCTGCTCTCCAACCGCAAGGCGCGCGACGTGCTGGGTTTCCGCCCGGAGCATAGCTGGCGCAAATACGTCAAGCAGGCCTGATCCGCGGGAGCAATAGGGGCTGATCTGTGCACAGCGGCCGGCTTTGCGGCGCAAGCCGCTTGCCGCGCTTGACAGTCTCGTCAATCCGGACTTTCTGGAACCTATGCGGGACGCGAAGCCGAACAAGGAAAAATCGCCAGCGAAAGCGGCCTCCGCCGACCGCCCGGCCGGTGTTCGCCGACCCGACGCGGCGCGCATTCCAGGCTCGAGCGTCCATGCCTCTCTGGCCAGCGAGATTGGCCTCAGGATCGTGCGCGGCGACTATCCGCCCGGCACCATCCTGCCCAATGAAGCGAAATGGTCGGAGACCTTCAGCGTCAGCCGCTCGGCGGTGCGCGAAGCGATCAAGATGCTGATGGCCAAGAGCCTTTTGGCGTCACGTCCCAAGATCGGCAGCTGGGTCGAGCCGAAGGAACGCTGGAACCTGCTCGATCGCGATGTGCTGGCCTGGTACGCGACGTCGCCGGACCGCGAGGTGTTCCTGAAGACCGTGCAGGAGTTCCGCCACATCATCGAGCCGGAAGCGACCGCCTTTGCCGCCATGCGGCGCACCGACGAGCAAATGGCCGAGATCAGCCAGGCCTGTCGCGAGATGGGCGCGGCGACCAGCCTGCAGGAGCGCACCCGCGCCGACACGCGCTTTCACCTCGCCATCCTGCGCGCTTCGGGCAACGACCTTCTGGTGCCGCTCGGCGTGCTGATCGAATCCGCCTTCGATCATCTCTTTGCCTATACGACGCGGGAAATCGACGACCTCAACCACGCTCAGAAGCTGCACGAGGCGATCGAGAAGAACATCCGCCTGCAGCGGCCGGACGCGGCGCGCAACGCGGTGCGCAAACTGCTCGCCAACACCGACGGCGTCATCCGCGCCCGATAAGGCGGATCGCTTCTAGTCGTCCTTCTCGCGCCCGAAGGCGGTGCGCAGTTCGCCCTTGGCGTTCTCCAGCACTTGCCTGCGCGCGGCGGGCAGGTTCTTGCCGGCGCGGTTGATGTAAAAATTCAGCATCGACATAGCGGATTGAAACGGCTCGGCCTTGCGCCGGTGGCTGTGTTCGGCGGATCGCTTGAGCGAGGCGGCGATTTTCCTGGCGTCGTCGGATTCAAAGACATGATCCTCGAGATTCATCGCGTCGCTGTGCTCGGTAACCTCTGCCGACCATTTCTTCTTGGTGGCGGTCATGGCTGGACTCCTTTGCGGGTTGCTGTCGGGAAACTCCGCATACTGGCATCGGTTCCTGCATTCGCCTTAGGTCTGGAGCCACGGATTTGCCCGTTGTGGCGCTGCTGCGGCCCGAGAATGCGCCGATAGTGGCGCAAACGGCAGCCGATCTCTGAGACCGCCGACAGGAAACGCCTTGACCCGAACCGATAACATCCCGCCGAGCCCCGGCATCGACAGCTCCTATGCCTGGATGCGGCTTGCCATCTCGATGCTGCTGGCGACGATCGGCGCCGTCGGCATGTGGGCTGTCGTCGTCGTGCTGCCCGCCGTGCAGGCCGAGTTCGGCGTCGACCGCGCTGCGGCGTCCATGCCCTACACCGCGACCATGGTCGGCTTTGCAGCCGGCAACGTGCTGGTCGGCCGCGCCATCGACCGGATGGGCTACTGGATCCCGGCGCTGCTCTCCACGATTGCGCTTTCCGCCGGCCTTCTGCTCGCGGCACTGTCGACCTCGATCCTGCAATTCACCCTTGCTCAAGGGTTGCTGATCGGCGTTGGCACGTCGGTGATCTTCGGGCCGCTGATCGCCGATATCTCGCACTGGTTCAACCGGCGGCGTGGCGTCGCCGTGACTGCGGCGGCCGCCGGCAACTACCTCGCCGGTGCGTTCTGGCCAACCATCATGCCGACGCTGATGAAGGCGGAAGGCTGGCGCTTCACCTATGCGGCAATCGGCATTTTCTGCCTGGTCACCATGGTGCCGCTGGTGCTGATGCTGCGGCGCGGTGCCCCGGCGGCGGCCGCCGCCGGTTCGCCCGGAAGCCGGACGGTGCAGCCGATCTCGCTGTCACCGGCGGCGTTGCAGGTGCTGCTGGTCGTCGCCGGGCTCGGCTGCTGCGTGGCGATGTCGATGCCGCAGGTGCATATCGTCGCCTATTGCATGGATCTCGGCTACGGCGTGGCGCATGGCGCCGACATGCTGTCGATCATGATGGCAGGCGGCGTCGTCAGCCGGCTGGCATCGGGCTTTCTCGCCGACCGTATCGGCGCTGTGTGGACACTGATGATCGGCTCGGTGCTGCAGTGCCTGTCGCTGCTGTTCTACATCCCGTTCGACGGGCTTGCCTCGCTCTATGTGGTGTCGCTGGTGTTCGGCCTGTCGCAGGGCGGTATCGTGCCTTGCTACGCGATCATCGTGCGCGACTACATGCCGGCCAAAGAGGCCGGCCAGCGTATCGGTATCGTCATGATGGCGACGATCTTCGGCATGGCGATCGGCGGCTGGATGTCGGGCTGGATTTACGACCTGACCGGCTCCTACGCGGCTGCGTTCCTCAACGGCATTGCCTGGAATTTGCTGAACATACTGGCGATCGGACTGTTGTTCTGGAGAGCAAGGCGCAGCGCCGCTGTGATGGCCTAAAGGAAGGCAGCGATCTTCGCACGCACGCCCGGCACGCGCCTTGGCTTGACAACCGACGGACGCCGCGCGACGCCAGAAGGCAAGTTGGGGCGGCAAAAGGCCGGTGAGATGGCGACAGCAAAGACGATCGTATCGCGACCGCGCCCTGCCGGGTGCGTTTCCGAGCGAGCGCGTCTGTGATTAAGCCGCGCTCGCGTCGGGGCGGCGGCCGCCCGACTATCGCCGATGTCGCTCGCAAGGCTGGTGTCGGCGCCATCACTGTGTCGCGCGCCTTGCGCGAGCCGGAGCGTGTCTCGGAAGAGTTGCGCCGCCAGATTCAGGCCGCCGTCGACGAACTCGGTTACGTCCCGGACCCGAATGCGCGGGCGCTGGCCTCGGCGCGCGCCGAAGTGTTCGGCGTTCTGGTGCCGTCGCTCACCAACAATGTCTTCGCCGAGGTGGTGCGCGGCATCTACGACAGCCTGTCGGCCAGCCCGTTCCGCATCCAGCTCGGCAACACCCATTATTCCGGCCTCGAAGAAGAGCGGCTATTGCAGGTGTTCGGCTCGCAGCGGCCGGCAGCGCTGATCGTCGCCGGCATCGACCAGACACCGACCTCGCGAAAGCTGCTGGAAAGCGCCGGCTGCCCGGTGGTGCAGGTCATGGAGACCGGTCCCGATCCGGTCGACATGATGGTCGGCTTCTCGCATCTCGACGGCGGCAGGACGGCAACTGAACATCTGATCGAGGCCGGCTACCGCCGCATCGGCTTCATCGGCGCCCGCATGGACCCGCGCTCGCAGCGGCGCCTTGCCGGCTATCGCGCGGCGATGGAGGCCGCCGGCCTATTCGACCCGCGCCTTGTCACCACCACGCCGGTGTTGTCCAGCGTATCGCTCGGCCGCGAAATGCTCCGCGACGCGCTGGCCAAGGTGCCGACGCTCGACGGTGTTTTCTGCAACAATGACGACATTGCGCTCGGCGTGTTGTTCGAGTGCCATCGCGCCTCGATCGCGGTGCCGAAGACGATCGGCATCGTCGGCTTCAACGACCTCGACATGATGCAGGTGGCGTTTCCATCGATCACCAGCATCCGCACCCATCGCTATGAGATCGGCCGGCGTGCAGTGGCCATGGCGCTGGCGGCGATCGCCGGCAATAGGCCGGAGCAACGGATCGTCGATCTCGGTTTCGAGCTCAAGCGCCGCGAGAGCACGGCGCGTTGAAACGCACAGAGGCGACTGTGCGAATGCCGGTTTACACTGCGTAATGGTAGCGCTACCATTTTCGCCGGAAAGGTGCTCATAATAAACAGAAAAATCTGTTTATTATATATAAGCGACAACTCATACTTGTTTATTATGGATAATATGATAGTTTTTTCCGGCCTTGACCGGAGAGCAAGGGGAGGGGATCGGGGTGGCATTCAGCCACCGAAAGGCGCGGCAGAGCCAAGCGGGAGGTGCCAGATCTGACGCACGAGACGTCACAGCAGCCAACAACAATCAGAACTGCAACTGGGAGGAATATCGATGATCAAGTCACTCGTTGGTGGCATCGTTGCCGCCACTGCATTTGTCATGTTGAGCTCATCGGCGATTGCTGCAGGCCCCGAAATCGTCAAGGGTCCAGCGGCCGAGCCGGATTGCTTCGCACCCTGGGCTGCGGATACGCAGTTCTTCAAGTTCCCCAAGAAGGACGGCCCCTACCGCATTGCGCTCGCCAATGGCTATATCGCCAACACATGGCGCATCCAGATGGTGCAGACTGCGAAGGCCTATGCAGCCCAGAAGGACGTTGCTGCAAAGCTGAAGGAATTCAAGGTCGTCTCGACCGGAGAGGACGTGCCGGCGCAGATCTCGGCGATCAACAACTTCATTGATTCCGGCTATGACGCCATCGTGGTCAATGCGCAGAACCCGACGGCCTTCGGGCCGGTGATCAAGCGCGCCAAGGAAGCCGGCGTCGTGCTGGTTGCTTTCGATAACATTCTCGACACCAAGGACGCCATCAACGTCAACGTCGACCAGAAAGGCCTGGGCGAGCTTTGGGGCAAATGGTTGGTCACGCATGTGCCGAACGGCGGCAAGGTGCTCGAGGTGCGTGGCGTTGCTGGGACCTCAGTCGACACCGACCGCCACAATGGCATCCATGAGGCTCTCGACGCCTCCGGCAAGAAATGGGCCGTCACCGAGGTTGTCGGCAAATGGGATGACGGCGTTGCGCAAAAGGCTTCGGCCGACGCAATCGCCACCAACGGTCCCTTTGACGGCGTGACCGGACAGGGTGGCGACACTGGCATCGTGCAGGCGATGATCGACGCCAAGCATCCGTTCGTGCCGTTCGGCGGCGAGACCGAGAATGGCTTCCGCAAGTTCTGCGCCGCTCATGCCGCGGACGGGCTGAAATGCTCATCGGCCGGCACCGGGCCGGCCCAGGTGGCGGTTGCCATCAAGACGGCGATCTCGGCACTTGAGGGCAACGTCGTCCCACAGTCGGTCAAGCTGCCGCTGGCGATTGTCGAGGATCCGAACTTCAAGGCCGGTCAGGATTTCTTCCCCGACCAGTCCGACAATTTCTTCGTCGGCAACTCCTTCCCGACCTGCGGCATAAATTTCACCGCGCAGGAAATCATGGGCCAGACCAAGGCGGACCAATAGGCAGCATACAAGGCGCCGCGGGATCTCCCGCGGCGCCGGCCACTCGATATCCCTGGTCGTCAAAAGTGCCTCGGGAGGGCCGATGGACGGTATGGTTCCGCTCTTCCGGATGGAGGGCATATCCAAGCGCTATGGTGGTGTGCGGGCGTTGGAAAAGGCCGAGCTTTCGGTCTCATCCGGCAGCATTCACGCTATTCTCGGCGAAAACGGCGCCGGGAAATCGACGCTGATCAAGGTCATGGCGGGCGTCGTCGCGCCCGACGAAGGTCGCATGACGCTGGATGGACGCGAGGTGACGTTCGCCTCGCCAGGCGCGGCGAACAAGGCCGGTATCGTCTGCATCTTCCAGGAACTGTCGCTGGTTCCCGAACTCAGCGTCGCCGACAACATTGTCATTTCCGATCCGCCGAAGCGTTTTGGCATGATCGACCGCAAGGCGCAGCGCCGCATCGCCGAGGAGGCGCTGGCACGCGCCGGTGCTGCCGATATCCACCCGCTGGCACTGGTCAAGGACCTGCCGCTGTCGCGCCGCCAAATGGTCGAGATCGCCAAGGCGCTGGCCAGGAAGCCGCGCATCCTGATCCTCGACGAGGCGACCTCGGCACTGACCGCGACCGACGTCGCTAAGATCTTCAGCGTGCTCAAGCGATTGCGCTCGGAAGGGCTGGCGCTGCTCTACATCTCGCACCGCATGAACGAGATCGCCGAGCTTGCCGACTACTGCACGGTGTTTCGCAACGGCCGCAATGTCGCCAGCTACAAGGCAGGCACGAAGAGCGACAACGAAGTCGTCGAACTGATGATTGGGCGCGAATACAGCCATATTTTCCCGCCGAAACCCGCGCGCAATGCAGGTGCCGCCGTTCCCGTGCTGGAGGCACGCAAGCTGTCCTGGACCGACCGGCTGGACAATGTCTCGCTGACGGTCGGGGCAGGCGAGGTCGTCGGCCTCGGTGGCCTTGACGGCCAGGGCCAGCGCGAATTGCTGCTCGCTTTCTTCGGTGTGCTGCGCGGCCTGTCCGGCCAGATCCTGATCGACGGCAAGCCTGTGTCGATCACCAGTCCATCCGTTGCGCGCGACGACCGCATCGGCATGGCGCTCATTCCCGAGGATCGCAAGACCGAAGGCCTGATGCTGCCGATGACGGTGCGCGAGAACCTGTCGTTTGCCGCGCTAGACCGGCTGTCGAAAGCCGGCATCATCGATCGCGCCGCCGAACAGCGGCTGATCGACGACATGGTCGGCCTTCTGGCAATCAAGACGGCGGGCCTCGACATCCCGGTCGGCGCGCTGTCCGGCGGCAACCAGCAGAAGGTGGTCATCGCCAAATGGCTGATGCGCCAGCCGCGCATCATCCTGCTCAACGATCCGACGCGCGGCATCGATGTCGGCACCAAGCAGGAGCTCTATCAGCTAATGCGCAAGCTCGCCGATGCGGGTGCGGCGATCCTGTTCTATTCGACCGACTATGACGAATTGATCGGCTGCTGCGACCGCGTGCTGGTGCTCTATGACGGGGCGGTCAAGCGCGAACTGGTCGGCGCCGGGATCACCGAGCGGGCGCTGATATCAAGCGCGCTCAACATCCATGGCGAGGAGAGCCCGGTGGGCCTGGGAGCAAGTGTGTGAAAGATTGGCGCGTGAAAGATTGGCGCTACTGGCTGGCCGAACAGCGCGGAACGCTGCTGGCGTTCGGCATTTTCATCGTCATGTTCGTCATCTACACCTCGAACCATCCCGCCGGCTTCACCGCCAACGTCGTGCAGACAGCCTCGAACAAAGGCGTGCTGCTCGCCTTTGTGGCCATGGCCCAGACGCTGGTGGTGATCACCGCCGGCATCGACCTTTCAGTCGGCATGATCTTCACGCTGACCAATTGCCTGGCTTCGTGGCTGGTCATCGGCACCGGTATCGAAACCGCGTTCGGGGTCATTGCGGTGCTTGGCACCGGGCTGCTGTGCGGGGCGATCAACGGTGCCATCGTCATCTATGGTCGCCTGCAGCCGATTGTCACCACCATCGCCACGGGTGCTGTCTATTTCGGCATCGCGCTGCTGCTACGACCCTTTCCAGGCGGTTCGGTCAACGAGGACCTTGCCGACGCGCTGACCGGGCGGCTGTTCGGCGTGGTGCCGGCGAGCCTGGTGGTGCTGCTGGCCGTGGTGCTCGTCGTCTGGGTGCCGTTCAGCCGCTCGGTGCTCGGCCGCGCGGCTTACGCGGCCGGTTCCTCGGAGATGGCGGCCTACATGTCCGGCGTGCCGATCCGGCGTGGCAAGTTCGCCGCCTATGCGCTTGCCGGGCTGCTCGCCGCGATCGGCGGGCTGTTCCTGACATTCTTCACCTATACGGGTGACGCGGCCTATGCCAGCGGCAACGCCTACACGCTGTTCTCGATTGCCGCCGTCGTGCTCGGCGGCGTCTCGCTGTTCGGCGGCAAGGGCAGCGCCATCGGCGCGATCTTCGGCGCGCTGGCTTTCCGCACCATCGGCGACCTGCTCTTCGTCTTCGATTTCGATCCGCTCTGGCAGCCGCTATTCCAGGGCGTTATCCTGCTGATCGCGGTCAGCCTCGGCGCCTTCGCCCTGTTTCGGGTCCGCAACCGGCTGGAGTGGTTCCTGTGAGCGAAACGACCATCGGCGGCATTGCCAACCGGATGCCAAAATTCATCCGCCGCGCCGACCCGGCGGTGCTGACGGCCTTCGCCTGCATCGTGCTGCTGCTGTTCCTGGGCAGTCTCTATTCGCGCAGTTTCCTGTCGCCGGAATATCTCTTGCAGCAGCTCAAGGTGGCCTCGTTCCTCGGCGTCATCGCCACAGGCATGATGCTGGTCATCCTGCTAGGCCAGATCGACCTGTCGGTGCCGTGGTCGGTGGCGGTAGGCGCCATGATGGCCTGCGCGGCGGCCGCCTATGGTCCGCTCGGCGTGGCGCTGGCCATTCCGTTCGGCATTTTCTGCGGGGTGCTGATCGGTATCGTCAACGGTATCGGTGTCGCCTATCTCAGAATTCCGTCTATGATCATCACGCTTGCCACCAACGCCGTCGCGCAAGGGCTGATGGTGGTCTACACTGGCGGGTTCTCGCCGCAGGATTCGGCAACCGTGGCGATGCGCTATGTGGCGACCGGCTTTACCATTCCTGGCGTGCCCAATGCCGTCGTCATCTGGGCGCTGATCGGGGCCGCGATGGTCTTCGTGCTGACCCGCACCAGCTTCGGCCGCAGCGTCTACGGCATCGGCAATCGCGAGCGCGCCGCCTATCTCTCCGGCATAGACACGCGCCGCGTGGTGATGATCGCCTTCGCGGTTTCCGGCGGGCTCTCAGCCTTCGGCGGGGTGCTGCTCGCCGGCTATGCTTCCAAGGCGGCGCAGTCGATGGGTGATGCCTATCTGCTGCCATCGATCGCCGCGGTTGTGCTGGGCGGCACCTCGATCCTGGGCGGGCGCGGCTCGTATCTCGGCACCGTTGCCGGTGTCATCCTGATCACGCTGCTGCAATCCATCCTATCGGTCATGCAGATGCCGGAGGCGGGGCGACAGATCATCTACGGCGTCGTCATCGTCGCCATGCTGCTGCTCTACGGCCGCGCGCCGGCAAGCCGCTGACAGTGGACGAAAAGACAGCACAGGCGCCAACGGGCGCTCCCGGCTCGGTGCCTCCGGCCATCGTGGTGATGGGCGTCGCCGGCTGCGGCAAGTCGGCCGTCGGTGTTGCGCTGGCGGCCGCGCTGGGCGTTACCTTTATCGAGGGCGACAGGCTGCACCCGCCGGAAAACGTCGCACGCATGGCAAGCGGCGAGCCGCTGACCGACGAATTGCGTGAGGGCTGGCTCGACGCGATCGGCGAGCGCATCGCGGCGTCGGTGGGGAAGGGCGAAGGCGTGGTTGCCGCCTGCTCGGCACTGAAGCGCAGCTATCGCGACCGGCTGAGCAGCTTCTGCCCGCAGATCGTGTTCCTCTACCTGGAGATCGACCCTGCCACGGCTAGGCGGCGCGTCGGCAACCGCAAGGGCCACTTCATGCCGGCGAGCCTGGTCGACAGCCAGTTCGCCATCCTGGAGC
>NZ_RZQG01000979.1:0-2123 GCF_003998635.1 Mesorhizobium sp. M7D.F.Ca.US.004.03.1.1 | reverse complement strand
TGGACAAGAGCCCCGACGCCTTTCGTACCATCAGCTCAAAACATAAAATTCGGCACAACAACGGCAGAGCCTAAGTAATTGATCCGGCAAGGTCAAGGACCGAAACCGGACCGTTCGGCACTTACCAGCGAACCAGAACAGCGCCCCAGGTGAAGCCGCCACCCATCGCTTCCAGGAGGACGAGATCGCCCTTCTTGATGCGGCCGTCGGCGACGGCCACCGAAAGCGCCAACGGCACGGAAGCTGCCGAGGTGTTACCGTGCAAATCGACCGTAACCACCACCTTTTGCTCGGCTATCCCGAGCTTCTTGGCGGAAGCGTCAATAATTCGTTTATTGGCCTGGTGCGGTACGAACCAGTCGAGATCGCCGGCTGATATACCGGCCTGCGAGAACGTCGCCTCGATGACGTCGGTGATCATGCCGACCGCATGCTTGAAGACTTCGCGGCCCTCCATCCGGAGGTGGCCGACCGTGCCCGTGGTCGACGGCCCGCCGTCGACAAAAAGCTTGTCCTTGTGGGTTCCGTCGGAGCGCAGGCTGGCCGCCAGGACGCCATGGTCGGCGATCGTGCCCGCGCCCTCGCCCGCTTCCAGGATCAAGGCACCGGCACCGTCGCCGAACAGCACGCAGGTCGAGCGGTCGCTCCAGTCGAGAATGCGCGAGAATGTTTCCGAGCCGATCACCAGGACGCGCTTGGCCTGGCCGCCACGGATGTAGAGATCGGCGGTGGCTACCGCATAGACGAAGCCGGAGCAGACCGCCTGCATGTCGAAGGCAAAGCCGTGATGCATGCCAAGCCGGTTCTGTATCTCGACAGCGGTGGCCGGAAATGTGTTGTTGGGCGTCGAGGTCGCCAGCACGATCAGATCGATGTCGGCGGGCGTAAGACCCGCATTGGCAAGTGCGGCACGCGCCGCCGCTTCTCCCAGCGAAGCCGTCGTCTCGTCATCACCTGCGATATGGCGCTGGCGAATACCGGTGCGCTGGGCGATCCACTCGTCGGAGGTTTCGACCATGCCTTCGAAATCGGCATTCTTCATGATTCGGCGGGGCAGCGCGGCGCCCGTGCCGCGCACGACTGATCTGATCAAAGTTCTTTCCTATTCCTTTGCGTCGGTAACGACGTCGGATTTCCTAGATGTCAGGGCATGCGGGTTGCGCGCATGGAACAGGTCCAGGTCGGCCTCGATGCGGTCGAGCAGATTGTTGCGTACCATGTCATAGCCAAGCTCGATCGCTGCGGCGAAACCGTCCGAATCTGCACCACCATGGCTCTTTACCACGATGCCGTTCAGCCCCAGGAAGACGCCGCCATTGGAGCGGCCGGGGTCCAGCTTCTCGCGCAAGCGATCAAAGGCGCCCTTGGCAAAGAGATAGCCGATCCTGGCCATCAACGTCCGGCTCATTGCCGCGCGCAGATAGCCGCTGACCTGCCTTACCGTACCTTCGGCCGTCTTCAGCGCGATGTTGCCGGCAAATCCTTCGGTGACAACCACATCGACCGCACCCTTGCCGATGTCGTCGCCCTCGACAAAACCATGATAGTTCATCGAGGCCATATTGGCTTCGCGCAGCATGCGCCCGGCCTCCTTGACCTCTTCCTGGCCCTTGATCTCCTCAACCCCAACATTGAGCAGACCGACGCTGGGCCGGGCAATGCCGAAGACCGAGCGCGCCATGCCGGTGCCAAGAATGGCAAAGTCGATCAGCTGATGCGCATCGGCGCCGATGGTGGCGCCGACGTCCAGCACCACGCTTTCGCCGCGCAATGTCGGCCAAAGTGCTGCGATCGCCGGGCGTTCGATGGTGGCCATGGTACGCAGGCAGAATTTCGACATCGCCATCAGCGCGCCGGTGTTGCCGGCCGAGATGCAGGCGTCCGCCGTGCCGGCCTTGACCGCTTCGACGGCCTTCCACATCGACGACTTCCAGCGGCCGTGGCGCAGCGCCTGGCTCGGCTTGTCGTCCATCCTGACCGCTATTTCGCAATGGAAGAACTCACTGACCTCGGCGAGTTTGGGAAACTTGGCGAGTTCCGGGCGCACGACCTCCTCACGCCCGTAGATGACGAAGCGGATGTCGGGACGGCGGGTCGCGACCGTCATGAGCGCCGGAATAACC
>NZ_RZQG01000978.1:0-2125 GCF_003998635.1 Mesorhizobium sp. M7D.F.Ca.US.004.03.1.1 | reverse complement strand
TGGTGAGGATATCATCCGCCAGCGAGATCGCGGTGCGGCGGTCGGCCTCGCCGGCGGTGGCGAATGCCTCCTCCTGCATACCGCGAATCCAGGGCTGATCGGCCGGCGAAGCGCGTTCGAGCGCTGCCGTCATCATCGCCAGGCCTCGAACGATCTTGCCGCTCTGGAACAACAGGTGGCCCAGCGTCGCCTGGGCGCCGGCATGACCCTTCTCGGCGGCAAGCTGGAACCAGCGCCCGGCCTGCTTGACGCTGGCCTTCACGCCGCCCTCGCCCTTCAGGAACATCTGCCCCATTTCGAACTGCGCGTTCGGATTGCGATAGTTGGCGGCGGCGCGCATGTAATATTCCTGGGCCGCGACCTCGTTCTCGGTGACCGGGCTGCCGGGAATGCCCTTGCGCAGATAGTCGCCAAGCGCCACCAGCGCATCGGAGACATAGCTTTCCTCGGGCGAGCCGGGTTCGACATCCTGGTCGACGATCTCCGAGAAGAACTTGAACGCCTCATAGTCGTCGCGCGCCACGCCATCGCCCTCGGCATACATCCGCGCAAGCTTCCAGGTGGCGCCGATCTGGCCGTTCTCTGCGGCGTATTTGTAGGCCTCGGCGGCCTGTTCCTTGTGGCCGTTCTTGTAGGCGGAGAAGCCGAACTGGAACACCGCCCAGGGGCTGGATTGCGGCTTCACGCCGGTCTTGTCGTCGAACACCTTGTCGTCGAAGGCCATAGCCTGGCCCACGGCGCCAAAGGTCGCGCCAAAAGTGGCGATCACGACCAGTGCCGAAAAGACAGACGACCTCAACAACTCAGATGTCCGCATAGCAATGTGTTTCTTTCGCACCGCCCGGATGGGTCACCGCGCCATCGCGCGCCGGCCCTACCGTCTGTGCATATTTCCATATCGCGCCCGACTGATAGTCTGTCGTGCGCGCCTTCCATGTCTTTGCCCTCGCCGCCAGTTCGCTATCGGACAACGCCACGTCGATCGTGCCGTTCACCGCGTCGATCGAGATCACGTCGCCATCCCTGAGCAGCCCGATCGGACCGCCCACGGCTGCCTCGGGGCCGACATGGCCGATGCAGAAACCGCGCGTCGCGCCCGAGAAGCGCCCGTCGGTGATCAGCGCCACCTTGCCTCCCATGCCCTGGCCGTAGAGCGCCGCCGTCGTCGACAGCATCTCGCGCATGCCAGGGCCGCCGCGCGGCCCTTCGTAGCGGATGACGAGAACCTCGCCTTCCCTGTAGTTGCGATGCGTCACCGCCTCGAAACATTCCTCTTCCGAATCGAAGCAGCGTGCCGGGCCGGAGAACTTCAACTCCGCCATGCCCGCGACCTTCACGATCGCGCCTTCGGGGGCAAGGTTTCCCTTCAAGCCCACGACGCCGCCGGTTTGGGTAATGGGTCTGTTGGCCGGGCGGACCACATCCTGATGTTCATTCCAGGCAACGTGCTGCATGTTTTCGGCCAAAGTGCGGCCAGTCACAGTCAGGCAGTCGCCATGCAGATAACCGTTGTCGAGCAGCGTCTTCATCAACAGCGGAATACCGCCGGCCTCGAACATGTCCTTGGCGACATATTTGCCGCCCGGCTTAAGGTCGGCGATGTAAGGCGTCTTCTCGAAGATTTTCGCCACGTCGAACAGGTCGAACTTGATGCCGGCCTCGTGCGCGATCGCCGGCAGATGCAGTGCTGCGTTGGTCGAGCCGCCGGTTGCCGACACCACGGTCGCCGCATTCTCCAGCGCCTTCAGCGTGACGATGTCGCGCGGCCGGATATTTTTCGCGATCAGCTCCATGATCTTTTCGCCCGAGGCGAAATTGAAACGGTCGCGCATCTCGTAGGGTGCCGGCGCGCCGCAGGAATAGGGCAGCGCCAGGCCGATCGCCTCGGCAACGGTGGCCATGGTGTTGGCGGTGAACTGGGCGCCGCAGGAGCCGGCCGACGGACAGGCGGCCTGCTCGATTTCAAGCAGTTCGGCATCGTCGATCGTGCCGACCGAATGCTGGCCGACCGCCTCGAACACGTCCTGCACGGTGATCTGGCGGCCGCGATAGCTGCCGGGCAAGATCGAGCCGCCATAGATGAAGATCGACGGCACGTTGAGACGCACCATGGCCATCATCATAC
>NZ_RZQG01000977.1:0-2127 GCF_003998635.1 Mesorhizobium sp. M7D.F.Ca.US.004.03.1.1 | reverse complement strand
GCCGACATCGTCTCGATCCAGGCGACTTCGGCGCCGCCTTCCTTGAGGCCCTCGATCTGCTCGGCGAAGGCATCGACCGCCTCGTCATAGGTCATGGCGCCAAGCGGCACCAGCAATTCGCCGGTCGGGCCGACCGAGCCGGCGACGATCACCTTGCGGCCGGCTCTGTCGGCGACAGCGCGTGCGAGCTCGGCGGCGCGCTTGTTCAGCGCATGCACGCGATCCTGCGCAAGGTGAAGCTTCAAGCGGTGACGGGTGCCGCCGAACGAGTTGGTGAGGATGATGTCGGCGCCGGCATCGACGAAATTCTGGTGCAGGCTGGTGATGGTGTCGGGCGCCGTTTCGTTCAGCAGCTCGGGTGCCTCGCCGGCCTCCAGACCCATGGCGAACAAATTGGTGCCGGTGGCACCATCGGCCAGCAGCACGCCCTTTTCAGCCAGCAGCGCATCGATCGGGTTGGTGGTCGTCATCGGATTGGCTTTCATGTTTCGAAGTCGAATAAGGATATAAAGAAGTCTTTATGTGTAGTCAATGATTTTGCAGCGATGCCGGCACCAGGATCGGAGGCCGGTCCTCACTGTGTCGAGGTGATCTCGACATGGATTTCGGTGCAGATCCCGCCATTGGTTGGATAATAGTCAACCGAGCAGGCGGTGACCACCAGCAGGAGATTCTGCTCGGTGCGCAACGTCACATAGCCGCCCGGCGGGTTGATCGACGCGGAGACCGATGCGGCGCGGGTCTGGCATGACCTGTCCTTCAAAAAATGGAAATGCCGTGGCCGGGACTAATTTAGTTCGCGAGCTTGGCGCGAAGTGCTTCGGCATATAGGGCCACAGCACCTTTGTGGTGCCGCCGCAGGAAGGCGGATTGGTCGAGCCGCCAGAGCCGCTCGATTTCGCCGGCGAACGCCGGATTGGTGCAGGTGCCATAGCCAGCGCCGGGATAGACGACGATCTCGCCGGCGTAGAGACAATGATCGGTGACCAGGAAGTCGACGCGGATGTAGTCGAGGTTGCCGGCGATGGCAGGGGCGATCGACACCGCCTGGCGGACATAGCTGAGAAGCCGCGCCTTGACGGGCACGGCCTGATCCTCGCGGGGATAGTCCGGATCGCGCCCGGGCAATGGATTGGCTTCCCGATCCAAAAGCAGCGAACGCCGCGCGGCCTTATCCTCGACCCAGGCATGCGTGACCACGCCGCCGCAAACATGCACCTTGATGTCGGTTGCGATCCTTGTGCCGGACAGCGCCAGCCGCTCTTCCACGAAAACGGTGCGAACGACAGGCCAATAGGCCCATTCGCCATCGCGGCGGCCATAACGTTTTCTCAGCCAGTGCCTCACCTTGGCGATGATGTGGCCGCGATTGGGGTCGCCGCCGGCAACGAATATGTTCATCGCGCAGCCGTGGTTTGTCTTGACGATGACATCGCCGGCCAGCAGATCGAGAGGAATGTCGGCAGGGTCGCGCCCTGACCAGAGCGTCCGTGGCAAGGCAAGTTCGGGGCAGGCTCTGCTTATATGAGCCTTGGCAGCAAGCTTGTCGGTCAGTGTTACGAACAGTGGATTGCGGTCGAGGATTTTTCGCCAGAGCAACATTTCATGGTATGTTTCGGGCGCGGCCGGATTGGGCAGATAGCCGAGTTTTTTCACGAACCGCACTGTAAGCGCGGGATGGCGAACGGTCAGCAACAAGCGTGCAACCGACAGAATAATGCGTCCTGTCCAGGAAAAATTGGCCTTGGCCGTCATCAGGGATACCCGGCCGTTGTTGGCTGAGTCCGATCCGGGCAGATCGCCGGTCAGATATATCCCATTCCGTATCGCGATTTGTTGTTTTCGTAAAAGGTTTTGCAGGCGTCGCGGCGTTGGATTTGCGTGAATTGTCGATCCAGTCCGCGATCGCGGCTCGAGGATCGGAGAAGGCCAGCCTCGGAACAAGAAGCCAAGGCCGGTCTTCTCGTTGGCAGTCTGGTGTGCTTAGTAGGTCTTCTTCATCGTCTTCTTCACGTGGTGATGATGATGATGGTGGTGATGGCGGACGTGGTGGTGATGACGATGATGATGACGATGATGCTTGGCCATCGGAGCCGCATCCGCGCTCGTTGCGCCGATCACCGGCAC
>NZ_RZQG01000976.1:0-2129 GCF_003998635.1 Mesorhizobium sp. M7D.F.Ca.US.004.03.1.1 | reverse complement strand
CCCTGATGCGGCAAACATCGGGCCGCTCGACACGGCAATCGCCAGCGAGAGCGTGGCCAGCGTCAAGGCTCTGCTCGAACAGGCTCGTGCCGCCTCCGTGCTGGTCTCCGATCAGCCTGAAGCCGACAAGCTTGCTGCCATCGCGCTGATCGGGGCGCGGGGCGACCGCGATGCGGTTTCGCTGCTGACTTCGGTCGAGGCGAATTCCACGGACGCAGTCAAGGAAGCTGCCACGGCCGCGATCGCCAACATCAATTCGACGCTGGCCTTCTGGGATGCCGGTCAGAACATCTGGTACGGCATTTCGCTGGGCTCGGTGCTGCTGCTGGCGGCGATCGGCCTTGCCATCACCTTCGGCGTCATGGGCGTCATCAACATGGCGCATGGCGAGATGGTTATGCTCGGCGCCTACACGACCTTCGTCGTCCAGCAAGTGATCCGTACGTCCTTTCCGAACCTGTTCGACTGGTCGCTGGTCATCGCGCTGCCGCTCGCTTTCCTCGTCTCGGCCCTGGTTGGCCTGATCATCGAGCGCGGCGTCATCCGCTTCCTTTATGGCCGGCCGCTGGAAACACTGCTGGCGACATGGGGCGTTTCGCTCATCCTGCAGCAAGCGGTGCGCTCGATCTTCGGGCCGACCAACCAGGAGGTCGGCAACCCCTCCTGGATGTCGGGCTCGTTCAATGTCGGGCAGCTTGCGATCACCTGGAACCGGCTATGGATCCTGGTTTTCGCGCTCACCGTGTTCGCGGTGCTGCTCTACGTGATGAAGCGCACGCCCTGGGGCCTGCAGATGCGCGCCGTCACCGCCAACCGGCGCATGGCCGCCTCCATGGGCATCAGGACGCCATGGGTCGACGCGCTGACCTTCGCGCTCGGCTCCGGCATCGCCGGCATTGCCGGTGTCGCGCTTAGCCAGATCGACAATGTCTCGCCCAATCTCGGCCGCGGCTACATCATCGACAGCTTCATGGTCGTCGTCTTCGGCGGTGTCGGCAATCTGTGGGGTACGCTTGTCGGCGCCTTCTCGCTCGGCATCGTCAACAAGTTCCTCGAGCCCTATGCCGGTGCGGTGCTTGGCAAGATCGTCGTGCTGGTGCTGATCATCCTGTTCATCCAGAAGCGCCCGCGCGGCCTGTTCGCGCTCAAGGGCAGGGCGGTGGAAGCATGATCACGGGACGCTTCTTCGCTGCCGGCGCGGACAGCCGCATCGCCATCACGATCTTCATCCTGCTGGCGGCGGCCATCGTCGTGCCGCTGCTCAACCTGGCTGTTTCGCCGGCCAACGCCTTCTATGTGCCATCCTATATCGTCGCGCTGACCGGCAAATATCTCTGCTATGCGCTGCTCGCCTTGGCGCTCGATCTTGTCTGGGGCTATTGCGGCATTCTCTCGCTCGGCCACGGCGCCTTCTTCGCGCTCGGCGGTTATGCGATGGGCATGTATCTGATGCGCCAGATCGGCTCGCGCGGCGTCTATGGCAACCCGATCCTGCCCGACTTCATGGTGTTCCTGAACTACAAGGAATTGCCGTGGTTCTGGTATGGCTTCGACCATTTCTGGTTTGCCGGCCTCATGGTGCTGGCGGTGCCTGGCCTGCTGGCTTTCGTCTTCGGCTGGTTCGCCTTCCGCAGCCGCGTCACCGGCGTTTATCTCTCGATCATCACCCAGGCGATGACCTATGCGCTGCTGCTCGCCTTTTTCCGCAACGACATGGGTTTCGGCGGCAACAACGGCCTGACCGATTTCAAGGACATTCTGGGCTTCAACGTGCAGGCCGACGCGACGCGTTCGGCGCTGTTTGCCGCCAGTGCGGTCACGCTCGCGGTCGCCGTCTTCGTCACCTGGGCGATCGTCGGCTCCAAATACGGCAAGCTCTTGATGGCGGTACGCGATGCCGAGAGCCGCACGCGCTTCCTTGGCTGGCGGGCGGAGAACGTAAAACTGTTCGCCTTCACCGTCTCGGCCGTCATGGCCGGCATCGCCGGCGCGCTCTACGTGCCGCAGGTCGGCATCATCAACCCCGGCGAATTCGAGCCGGCCAATTCGATTGAAGTCGTGGTATGGGCGGCCGTCGGCGGGCGCGGCACCATCGTCGGGCCGATCATCGGTGCGTTGCTGGTCAATGC
>NZ_RZQG01000975.1:0-2130 GCF_003998635.1 Mesorhizobium sp. M7D.F.Ca.US.004.03.1.1 | reverse complement strand
AGCCGCTGCTCGAACGCGTGGCGCCGGTGACGACGATCGGGCTCTATACCGAAGCCGGGCAGCCCTATCAGCGCGCCGTCGAGGCAACCCGCCAGCTCGCCAGGCTTGTCGGCAAGAAAAGCGAAGGCGAGGCGCTGATCGCGGCGACGGATGCGTATTTTTCGGAAGTTCGCCAGCAACTGGCGCCGCTTTCGGCGCGGCCGATCTATGTCGTCAGCTTCATGGACCCGCGCAATGTGCGCGTCTACGGCAAGAAGAGCCTGTTTCAGGAGGTATTCGACCGCATCGGGCTCAGCAATGCCTGGACGGCCGAGACCAATTATTGGGGGTTTTCGATCGTCGGCATCGACGGGCTGGCGACATCCAGCGACGCGCGCCTTGCCTATCTCGAACCCTTGCCCGAGGGCGCCGGCGGCACGCTGACCGAAAGTCCGGTCTGGAACGCCATGCCTTTCGTGCGCAGCCGCTCGATCATACGCCTTCCCGCCGTCCACATGTTCGGCGCGCTTCCGTCCGCCAGCCGTTTTGCTCGGGTCCTGGCGTCGGCGATGGCCGCGGAGGCCGCCCGTGGCTGAGGATGCTGCGGCCATTGCCCAAGGGGGAAAGCCTGCGTCGGCCGGCCGGGCCTTCCCATGGAGCTTTCTTGGCAATCAGCCGGTAGGCGCGATCCTGCTCTGCGCGATGCTGCTCGCGGCGGCGGCAGCGGCAACCGTCTCGAACCTCACGGTGCAGCTGCCATCGGCGCTCTGGCTGCAATCGCTAGCCGCCCCCGACATCGCCGACATGCGGCAGGTGCTTGTCCACTACGCCTTCCTGCCCAGGCTTGCCGTCAGCCTTCTGTGTGGTGCGGCGCTCGGGCTTGCCGGAACCGTCCTGCAACAGGTTCTGCGCAACCCGCTCGCCTCGCCCGAAACGGTCGGCGTCTCGGCCGGCGCTTATCTGGCGCTGGCACTGGCGACGCTTCTGTCGCCTTCCTTGCTTGCCTTCGGCCGCGAATGGGTGGCGCTGGCCGGCGCATTCATGGCCCTTGCCGCCGTCTTCGCTCTGTCCTGGCACAAGGGCCTGTCGCCGCTTTCGGTCGTGCTGGCGGGGTTGGTCGTCAGCCTCTATGCCGGCGCCATCGGTGCCGCTCTCATTGTGCTGCGGCATGAATGGCTGGCCAGCCTGTTCATCTGGGGCGCCGGTTCGCTCGGCCAGCAGGACTGGTCGACGACGCTATGGCTTCTGCCGCGCATCGGCACTGCTGCGCTCGCGATCTTCCTCATGGTGCGACCACTGACCTTGCTTGGCCTCGACGACGAAGGCGCGCGCAGCCTTGGCGTGTCGCTCGGCGCCTATCGCTTCGCTGGGCTGGCGGCCGCCGTCGCGCTGATTGCCTTCGTCGTTTCCGCCGTCGGCGTCATCGGTTTCGTCGGCCTGGCCGCGGCGACGCTTGCGCGCATCGGTGGCGCCCGACGGCTGGGCCAGCAATTGGTGATGGCGCCGCTGATCGGCGGGGCATTGCTGTGGGCCGCCGACCAGGCCGTGCAGATCGCCACAGGACCGCAAGGCGACCTGTTGCCGACCGGAGCGATCACAGCACTTCTCGGTGCACCGCTGCTTCTCTGGCTACTGCCGCGTCTTGCGCTTGGCTCGGAAGCCCCGGCCTTGACCGCCGAGCGCCTGCCACGCGCAAGCCGGCCGAGCCTCCTACTGGCGGTGATCGGCCTGGCTCTGCTTTTGCTGCTTGGGCTGGCCTTGCTCTATGGACCGGGCCCGCATGGCTGGACCTTCGCTTTCGGCGATGAGCTGCAGCCCCTGCTGTCATGGCGGTGGCCTCGCGTGCTTGCCGCGCTGAGCGCCGGCGCGATGCTGGCGCTCGCCGGGCTGATGATGCAGCGGCTGACCGGCAATCCGATGGCCAGCCCCGAAGTGCTTGGCATCAGCGCCGGTGCCGCGCTTGGCATGATGGTAGCGCTGTTTGCCCTCTCGGATGCCGGACGCCCGGTTCAGACGGCGGCGGCAACCATCGGCGCCTTCGCCGCCTTGCTGGTGACGCTGGCGATCGGCCGCCGTGCCGCGTATGCGCCGGAGCGGCTGCTGCTCGCCGGCGTTGCTCTGACGGCCTTGTTCGACGGGCTGATCCTGGTG
>NZ_RZQG01000974.1:0-2130 GCF_003998635.1 Mesorhizobium sp. M7D.F.Ca.US.004.03.1.1 | reverse complement strand
TCTTCCAGCGCCGCGGCACAGTAGATCCCTTGCGCCAGCGCCACGCCCAATCCCGAAATGGCAAGGTCGAGTGCTGCGCGCGATGAGTTGGCCGAGAGGCCGCGCTGCGCTGCCCGGCCGGGCTCGATGCCGGCGGCCTCGAACCAGCTGTGCCAGGACGGAAAGGACGCACCAGTCGGTCCCCAGCCGGTATGGATGAGCGGCAGGCTGGCGAGGCCTTCGGGTTTGACCGTGTCCGCCAGCCCGGGCACACACACGGGATAGACTGCGTCCTGGACGATATCCTCGGTCGGGTGCTCGCGATAATGCGGGCCATAACTGAGCCTGATGTCGATCAACTCACGGTCGAACGGCACCGGGTCGTCGTCGCCTCTGAGCGATATGTCGACTGCGCCATGGCCTGCGACAAAACCGGCGAGACGCTGAGAAAGCCAACCCATGGCCATGGATGGCGGTACCGATACGACCAGGCGCGGGCGGAATGCATCGCCACCCAGTTCGCGCGAGACGCTGCCGATCTCCTGGAAGGCCATGGTCAGCCTGGGCAGCATCTCGACGCCGGCCTCGGTGAGGACGACGCGCCGGTTGACGCGGTGGAACAGCTTGCGGCCCATCTGCTCCTCGGCGGCCCGGATGAGCTGGCTGACGGCGGCGGCCGACACCGAAAGCTCTTCCGCCGCCGCGGCAAAGCTGCCTGCACGCGCCGCGGCCTCGAAGGCCTGAAGTCCTTTGAGAGATGGAAGTGTGACCATGATCACCGGATAGATAAGCTCAGCTTATCAAAATTGCAGAAATCGTCGTTTTTGGAAAGTTTTTTCATTGGCTACAGTAGGTTTCATCAATCCCAGCCAGGATCGAAACCCGTGGATCATCGCGACGTAATTTCATCGTTGACGCAGGAAGAGCGCAACCGCCTGACCGCCAAGTCGGATGTCGCGGGCCTCGCTCAGCTTGCGGCTCATTGGGGCGCGATCGTGATTATCGGATCACTGATCGCCGCCAAGGTGCCGTTCTGGCCGCTGCTGATGCTGCCGCAAGGTATCCTCATCGTGTTCCTGTTCACGCTGCTGCACGAGACGGTTCATCGTACGGCTTTCGAAACGCAATGGCTGAACGATGCCGTGGCACGGGTGTGCAGCCTGGCGATCGCGCTGCCGGCGGACTGGTTTCGCTACTTCCACTTCGCCCATCATCGATACACGCAAGACCCAGAGAACGACCCTGAACTGGCCTTCCCCAAACCGGAGACATGGCGGCAATATCTCGTCCATGTCTCTGGTATCCCGTTGTGGTGGGGGCACCTCAAGACGCTTTATGCCAATGCGATGGACCGCGGCGGGGAAAGCTACGTTCCGCCCAAAGGCCACGACAAGGTGCGCATCGAGGCGCGCGCCATGATTGCCTTTTATGCCGTGGTCATTCTGCTGGCCGTCTATTTCCGGCTCACTGTGCTTCTCTATGTCTGGATCCTGCCGGCCTTGCTCGGCCAGCCGTTTCTGCGGCTCTACTTGCTGGCCGAGCACGGCCGTTGTCCGTTTGTCGCCAACATGCTGGAGAACACCAGGACCACGCTGACCAACTGGCTGGTCCGCAAGCTAGCGTGGAACATGCCGTTCCATGCCGAGCATCACGCCTATCCCGGCGTGCCGTTTCATCAACTGCCGCAGTTTCATGCGCTGATCGAGCGGCATTTGAAGGTGGTCGAGCCGGGCTATGTCAGCTTCCACGAAAAGTACATCGAGACGCTGCATTGATGGTGGCCGACCTCAGCCGGTCTGGCTGTGCAACGCTCGGGATTTCAACAGACGCTGAATATCGGCCGCATTTGACGGCACGCCGATCAGGTAGCCCTGCGCCTCGGTACAGCCATTGCCGCGCAGGATGTCGAGCTGCGCCTCGGTCTCGACACCCTCGGCGGTGACAGTGATGCCGAGTTCGGCACCCAGCCCGATGACGGTGCGAACGATCGCCGCGGTGTCGCGATTGCCCAAGTCGTGGATGAACGAACGGTCGATCTTGATCTTGTCGACGGGAAAACGCCTGAGATAACCGAGCGAGGAATAGCCGGTGCCGAAATCGTCCAGTGCGATGCGAATGCCGAGCCCGCGCAACTGTCGCAGTGTCCTCAGC
>NZ_RZQG01000973.1:0-2131 GCF_003998635.1 Mesorhizobium sp. M7D.F.Ca.US.004.03.1.1 | reverse complement strand
CGGCAGAGGCGTCGCTTCCACGACGCCCTTGCCACACATTTGCCTGTTAACTGATTGAGATGTTTTTTGTTTCGGCGGCGTGGCGCGGTTTGACTTCGCAGCACCTCCGGCGCAAGAACGAATTGGCTTGTCGGTCCAAGATGCCCGCAACGGTTGCATTCGCCGACAGGCAGAACTGATCGAGACTGACGGGTGGGCATCTATCTCCCGATCGCGGAAATTTCCGTCAATATCTTCGTCCTGCTGGCCATGGGCGCGGCGGTGGGTTTCCTGTCGGGCATGTTCGGCGTCGGCGGCGGGTTCCTCATCACGCCGCTCTTGATCTTCTACAACATACCCCCGGCGATCGCGGTCGCCACCGGCGCCAACCAGGTCATCGCCTCCTCCGTCTCCGGTGTCCTTTCGCACATGAAGCGAGGGACGCTCGACTTCAAGCTCGGTGGGGTGTTGCTGGCCGGCGGCATTGTCGGTTCCACCGGCGGCATCTACGTCTTCGCCTTCCTGCGCCGCCTCGGCCAGCTCGACCTCTTTATCTCGCTGCTCTACGTCGTGCTGCTCGGCACGGTCGGCGGACTGATGCTGGTCGAAAGCGTCAATGCGCTGCGCGCCACGCGCAGCGGTGCGGCACCGGTGCTGAAGAAATCCGGCCAGCACAACTGGATCCACCGCTTGCCGCTGAAGATGCGCTTCAGGGCCTCGAAACTGTTCGTCAGCGTCATCCCGGTGCTCGGCCTTGGCGCCGGCATCGGCTTCCTGTCGTCGATCATGGGTGTCGGCGGCGGCTTCATCATGGTGCCGGCGCTGATCTATCTGCTGAAAGTGCCGACCAATGTCGTTATCGGCACCTCGCTCTTCCAGATCATCTTCACCTCCGCCTATACGACACTGGTCCACGCCACCACCAACCAGACGGTCGACGTCGTGCTGGCCTTCCTGCTGATGGCGGGCGGCGTGGCCGGCGCGCAATATGGCGCCAAGGCCGGTCAGAGGCTGCGCGGCGAGCAGCTCAGGGCCTTGCTGGCGCTGCTGGTGCTGGCGGTGGCGATACGATTGGCCATCGATCTTTTCGTCACTCCGCCCAATCTCTATTCGCTGTCCGCCGTGGGCCTCAACTGATGAGGGCTCCGAACGCGTTCGCAACCGCCATTGTCCTGTCATTGCTTGCGGCCGCGGTATCAGCGAAGGCACAGGTCCCATTGACGGAAGGCATCCAGATCGGGCTCTCCACCGACAATGTCTCGATCACCGCCGGCTTTTCCGGCGCCGACCTGACCATCTTCGGTTCGCTGGAAAATCCCGATCCACTCGTCGCTCGCCAGGGCCGCTACGATGTCATCGTCGTGCTCGAAGGCCCGCCCAAACCGGTGGTGGTGCGCCGCAAGGACAGGGTGCTTGGCGTCTGGGTCAATCTGGACTCCGAGACCTTCGAGAACGTGCCGATGTCCTATTCGGTGGCGACGACGCGGCCGCTGCAGGACATCACCGAACCCAACAGCTACAAGCAGCTGTCGCTTGGCGCCTCCAACCTCTACATGCAGCCCGCCGATGCCGGCGACAGCCCGGCGACGATCGAGGAATTCACCGCGGCGTTGCGGGAGCGCAAGTCGGCGACCGGCCTCTACAGCGAGAATGTCGGCGGCGTGCAATTCCTGTCGCAGAACCTGTTCCGCGCCACCGTCAGGCTGGCGCCGAATGTCCCGGTCGGCACCCACAAGGCACGCGCCTTCCTGTTCAAGAGCGGCCTGTTCATCAAGGAAAGCTCAGCCCAGCTCGAAATCCGCAAATCCGGTTTCGAACAGTCGATCTTCCGTGTCGCCCATAATTATTCCTTCCTCTATGGCGTCTTTGCGATATCGCTGGCCATGCTGACAGGCTGGCTCGGAAGGCTGATCTTCCGGCGAGACTAGAACTTTTCCCGAAAAGTGGTTTCCCTTTGCGGGAGCATGCGGTAGACCGCGCTCCCCAGCCAACTTGCAGACACAAACAATTCGGTTCGGCAGAGCAGCCCGTCCCCGGGCAGCGCGCGATTTCTCATGGCGCCTGTCGGCTCGCCGCCGACAAATACAGGAACTTGTCATGCGACCAGCCTTCGGCGGGATCGACTTCGGTACTTCGAACTCCACCGTTGGCG
>NZ_RZQG01000972.1:0-2133 GCF_003998635.1 Mesorhizobium sp. M7D.F.Ca.US.004.03.1.1 | reverse complement strand
GACCAGTATATCGCCTAGCGATGGCGAGCACCGTCGTCGGCAATTTTGGGAGCCAGCAGGCCAGAGCCAATGCATCGCGATCACGAAGAGATCTTCTATCGGGCGAATGCTCTTGGCGTCACGATCTTTCAACGTTCAAAAACGGTGTGGGTAGCCACCGGAAGCCACCGGGGTCGCCATTTCGAGGTCAAAGCGCGTTCTCCTGCGATCGTACTCGCATTGTGGATGGAAGCCGCTCAGTACACAGGTCAACGGATTTAGCGCCTCGCAATGACAGGCGCGCCTGGACAGCGATCGCATCTTAGGGATGTTGGAACTTGATCGACCTGCTGTCCTCAAAGTCCGTCCCGGCTCGTGCAGGAAAAATCGGGACGGGAAGTCGGAACCGGAATGTGCCTTGCCCGAAGCGTCGAGCAACCGCGGAATCTACGCACGACAACATTGTCAGATGGTTAACAAATGGTTGCATCTGAACTTTGGGATTTGTCAGGCTGGTGTCAAGAACGCAATGAACAGTCAGATCACACTGGCGATCGAACGCCCGACAATTCTAAATAGATATGCCAGTTTCTACTTGGCTACACAGCACGCTAAATGGCTCGCCGTTGCTGCCAATGCAGGCGACTGTTGTCGCCTACCGCATCGATTGGCAAGTTCTATGCAGATATCCAAGAAATAGCTAATGCTCCTTTTTTTGAAGGAGAGGTGAGTAAATTTTGATCGGAAATCGATTCAGGAATTATAAAACATGCCGACAGCCGTATCGTCAGACAAGACTCGATCTTCCGGAAAAAATAAACGACAAGATTCTCAGGGGCTGATTATCACCCTGTTATGGAGGTCTATCATGATCATACGCGTTCTTACCGCAATTTCTCTTGCTGCATCTGTTGCCTCGGTCTCGACGACCAGCTTTGCTGAGTCTTCGACCAAAATTGTATCTGTGGAAGCAGGTAAGGCAGGTCGCGCCGCCGAGCCCGGCAAGGCAGGTCGCGCTGCAGAACCTGGCAAGGCCGGCGGTGCTGGTGAAACCGGTGGCAAGGCTGGCGGTGCTGGCGAAACCGGCGGCAAGGCTGGCGGAGCCGGTGAGTCCGGAGGCAAGTCCGGCGGCACTGGAGAAGGTGGCAGCAAGGGTAGCAAGGGCAACTGATCGTCCTATCGATCCTGCCAGATCATTAAAGAGCGCACCTCGCCCGCGTATGCTGGCGGGTGCGTTCAACCTTTTCGAGCTTCCCACCCCGCATGCGGTCGGAAACGCAGGCTGATGCCTTCAAGGGGTGAGGTCGGGATCCTGTCAGGAAAAGTGGCGCAATCGAACGGCGATTGTCGTGCCGCGATTGCTGGAGGCTGGACGACCGCCGCAAGTCGAGCGTCTGCGGTCTTGCCAAAATGCAGCCGCTGGCTGGCGGCCCGGCGGCGAGAACTTCCCTTATGAGCCACTTCCATTCACTGGCGTGCATCACTCCGGATCGGGATCCGGCGATTGGCCTGCCGCGCCTGGAAGCGTCCAACTCGTGCTTTCGACCCACGCGCAGTGATTCAAGTTGGATATCCACATGCGTTCGTTCGCTCGTCGAAATGCCAACAGCGCCTGCAGTTCCACCCTGCCTTTCTCGTAGCTGGATTCTGGATTTCCGAGCGTAAGCTTGGCGGCGGCTAGAGAGCATAACTTCGCGTGCTGCAATCCCAATCGAAGGAATTGCACCCGCATGGACGCCTCCTGATCGCCGTTTGCAGAGGACGCTGCCCTGTCGAGCAATTCTTCGGCTGGTGCAAAACTCTCCTCTGGATAGATCGCATGCGCCGCTTTCGCCCAGCTTCGCCAACGCGACGCCCCAAGAGCCTCAAAGGTGTCATGCAGGCGGGCGCGCCCACCCGACGTATAGGCCTCCCAGAAATCAAAATATTTCCTCACGTCAGCCGCGGCCGGGCCGAAGGCTGAGTAGTATTCGGACAGGAGGGTGCTAGCGGGTACTTCGGGACGGATCTGCAAGCGCAGCAACAGGTAAAGATTTGGGCCCTGTGTCGCCCAATGGCCTGTCAGCGAATCGAAATCGGTCCCGACCATTCCGTTGTTCGCGGCGCTCTGAAATTCGTCGGCGAACTGGGTCGAAAATATGTGCGGCATACAAT
>NZ_RZQG01000971.1:0-2137 GCF_003998635.1 Mesorhizobium sp. M7D.F.Ca.US.004.03.1.1 | reverse complement strand
GTTGGAAATTCGATGTCTGAAACAGCAAAGTCACGCGCTGCAGCACTTCCTCATTTGCGCCGCGGCGGACTTGCCATGGGCGATTCCATCCCGCTGCCCCTGACCATGGCCGCCATTTTTCATGCGCCCGGCGACGCCACCGGCTTCAACCAGTACGGCCGCTTCAGCAACCCGACCTGGGATGCGGTTGAACATATGCTGGCTCATCTGGAAGATGCGCCCTGCGTCGCCTTCCCTTCCGGAATGGCGGCAATCTCGGCGGCGTTTTTTGCCGTGCTCAAAGCCGGCGACCGTATCCTGCTGCCTTCGGACGGATACCACACGACAAGGGCGCTGGCCGATCGCTTCCTCAAGCCTCTCGGCATCACCTACGATGTCAGGCCGACTTCGACCTTCCTCGATGGCGGCTTCGATGGCTATCGCGTGGCGTTTGTCGAAACCCCTGCCAATCCGGGGCTGGATATCTGCGACATCGCGGCCGTCGCCGATGCTGTTCACAAAGCCGGCGCGATCCTTGTGGTCGACAACACGACCATGACGCCCTTCGGCCAGCGGCCGCTCGACCATGGCGCCGATATCGTCGTTGCCGCCGACACCAAGGCACCCAATGGCCATTCCGATGTGCTGTTCGGCCATGTCGCCAGCCGCAATGCCGATATCATCGCCGCCGTGACCGGCTGGCGCGAGGTTTCCGGCAGCATTCCCGGGCCGTTCGAAGCCTGGCTAGTGCATCGCGGCCTCGAAACACTGGATGTGCGCTTCGATCGCATGTGCTCGTCGGCGGAAGTCATCGCGCGGCGGCTGCAGGGTCACCGGGCAATCAGCGGCCTGCGTTATCCCGGGCTGGAAGGCGACCCGTCGCACAACCTGGCCCGCGCCCAGATGGAGCGCTTCGGCTTTCTCATCTCTTTCGAGCTTGCCTCGGAGGACAAGGCCGAGGATTTCATCAACAACTGCGAACTGATGCAGGCCGCGACATCCTTCGGCGGCGTCCACACCTCCGCCGAGCGGCGCTTGAAGCGAGGGGATGCGGTTCCCGCTGGTTTCGTTCGCCTCTCGGTCGGCTGCGAGCCGGTGGAAGAGCTCTGGAAGGCGATCGAGACGTCGCTGGACAAGATCAGCGGCTGAAATCGACTAGCGAGCCAGGTCATCGGCCTCAATGTTGCGCTTGCATGGATGGATCGCTGAACAAGCTTGAATCAACAGGCGCGCCCGAGGGCGCAACCTGCTGATCTCAAAATACTTCTCTTCGATATGGAGAGAATTGCCAGCTGGCCTGTAAGCCGGGTTCTGTATGGCCCTCGCCCCTTGCGAGGCGAGAACGTGGCGGCCATTCATCTTGGGCGCATGTTGCCATGCGCCTCACGCAACCTACCCGGACGGTGAGCCGGAAACAGCCCTCGAGGGTTTCCCCTCGCACCGCCCCTATTCGGTCTTGCTCCCGGTGGGGTTTACCGTGCCGCTCCTGTTGCCAGTCGCGCGGTGGGCTCTTACCCCACCCTTTCACCCTTGCCACGGGTAAACCGTGGCGGTTTGCTTTCTGTGGCACTTTCCCTGGGGTCGCCCCCGCCGGCCATTAACCGGCACCGTGTTTCCATGGAGCCCGGACTTTCCTCACCCGCGACCTTTCGGCGTTTGCGGGTGCGGCCGCCCAGCCAGCTGGCAAGGCGTATAAAGGGGTTCACGCCCAAAAACGCAAACGAAAAAGCAGACTTATGCGGGCGATCCAAGCGCAGCCATCTGCACCTTGACCTTGCCGCAATAGGCGGCTGACACCGGGTTCATCCGCGTTGCAGCGTGTCCGGCATTGTATTTCAGAATCGTGCCGCAGGTGGTGCCGCCGCCGAGACTCCGCGCCATGGCAAGGTATTTCATGCCGTATTTGATGTTGGTGTCGGGATCGAACAGGCCCTTGGCGGAACCGTTATAGCCCATCATCCGCGCCGTTGCCGGCTTGATCTGCATCAGGCCGATCTCGCCGGCGCTGCCGACGATGTTGGGCCGGTAGTTGCTCTCGATCTTGATGACCGCCGTGGCGAGCGACACCGGCACGCCTTCGATCGCCGCATAGCGGGCAACGATTGCGGAATACTGACCGCTGCTGGCCACTGCGGCCGTCGACGCCGCAGCGTTCCTG
>NZ_RZQG01000970.1:0-2139 GCF_003998635.1 Mesorhizobium sp. M7D.F.Ca.US.004.03.1.1 | reverse complement strand
GATCCAGGAAGCTCGGAGAATATTGATCGCCAAAAGAGGTACCGCTCGGATCATGTTCGAGTAGCGAGAGGACCTTCACGATCATGCCGGCCGGAGCACTTCTCACGACAGTGATCGTTCATCATAGAGATTTTTGAAACGTTGCAGGTAGCCCTTCGGCATTTGAGGTTGCCGCATTGTGAAGCCGCGTTTCGCGGCAGGACGTCCGTTGACGTTTTCCCCCAGCCGGGCCGGCATCATCTCCAACCGTGGAAGGAAAGCCCAATGGGTTACAAGTCAATCGTTCTCAATCTCGACATCGACGGAATGGTCACTCCTGTAATCAAGCTTGGTGTCGATCTGGCCCAGCGCTTCGATGCGCGCCTGATAGGTCTCTCGGCTGCCGACGTTCCTCCGCCCGTCGTGATGGAAGGAGGAGTGGCCTTCGAAGGCGAGAGCATGATGCACCAGCGGAAGAACATCGAGCGACGAATTGAGGACCTCCGCGCGGAGTTCGAAGCTCTTGCTGGCGCAACGGTTGATACAGAATGGCGTGGGGCTGTGGGCAATCCGACCCGCTTGCTAATCGACTCGGCCCGCGTGACCGATCTCATTGTCACGGCGTTGCCCGAGGGCGCCTCTTCTGGCAACGTTCATCGTTCCACCGATCTCGGCAGCCTGATCCTTCAGGCAGGGCGGCCTGTCTTTGTCGCCTCGACCAACCAGGAAAATATCCGCATCAACAATCTTGTCGGATGGAAGGACACGCGTGAAGCCAGGCGTGCGGTTACCGATGCTATGCCCTTTTTGCAAATGGCTCAGGCGGTTCGTGTCATTACGATCGACAATGATGCAACCGATGAAACCTGGAACGGTCTGAACGATGTTTGCCTTGCTTTCCTTTCACGGCGTAAAGGCGAAGGCCGAAGTTTTTCCGGAAAAATCCGATGGCGGAACGATCGCCGATGTGGCCGACGCGATGCATGCGGATCTGATCATATCCGGCGCCTACGGCCACAGCAGGTTCAGGGAGTGGATTTTCGGCGGCGCCACCCGCTCGCTGCTTGAAAATGATCGACTGAACCGAGTCATGTCGAATTGATCGCAAGACACCAATAGTGGATGCGCATTGTCAAAAGCTGACAAACCCGCGCATGCCGCCCAGTGCTCGGGAAGTGCCTCAGTTGGATTTCGGTGGGTGGGCGGAGCCGTCCCGTCCGGTGCGACGGCGGCAAGAGATCGAGAGCGGTCGAGTGGCACGGCGGAATTTCACCGCCGTGCTCTCCTAGAACCGTGCGTGAACCTCTCAGCTCACACGGCTCCCGGTATCCGGCTGTTGGGCATGTAGAAGCGGCCAGTGCGCGAAGAGCCCTGGCTTGGTCCTGATGATACGGGCGAGCCACTCGCGCGCGCCTTTCGGCTTTTGCTTGAAGCGCTTGAACTTGCGGCGGGCCCATTTTCTCAGATGGAAGTCGATCCGGCGCAGACTGTCGTACAGCGCCGATTTGTAGAAGTGACTGTAGTAGTTGATCCATCCACGGACGTAGGGATTGATCCGCCGGGCGAGATCCTCAAGGGCTGTGTCGGTCCGGTTTTGGAGACCCCATTGCCGAACTTCCCGACGCATCGCCTTTAGCGCCCCTGGGGACGCCGCTGGCAAGAACGAGACGCCGTATGTCCCATTGGGCCATGCCGTAAACCGCGGCCGGAACGAGTGGCCGAGGAAGTCGAACTGGACCGTGGGATAGCGCTCGCTGCGGTTGGTGTCTGCGCAGTAGACGATTTTTGTCTTCTGCGGGTGGAGCGCCAACCCACACGTCGCGAACCGCTCCGCTAGAGCGGCGCGCAAGGCTTCGGCCGCGGATTGGGTTCGGCAGTGGCAGATCACGTCATCCGCGTACCGCTCAAATGGAACAGCCGGATGGGTTCGTGTCATCCACAGGTCGAACGCGTAATGCAGGAACAGATTCGCCAGGATCGGACTCACGACCGATCCCTGCGGGGTTCCAGCCTCCCGTGGCTCGATGCAGCCATCTTCCCTTTGCACCGGCGCCATCAACCAGCGCTCCACATAGAGCAGTACCCAGCGGCAGTCGGTATGTGCCCGCACAGCCTTGAGGAGCAGATCGTGTGGAATCGTGTCGAAGAACGCCTTTATGT
>NZ_RZQG01000096.1:0-11557 GCF_003998635.1 Mesorhizobium sp. M7D.F.Ca.US.004.03.1.1 | reverse complement strand
GGCCACGACTTCGATGGCCGGTGTGCCTCGCGGCAAACGGGCAGCCCAACTTTGTGCCAGCGCGTTGCAGCAGCAATTGCTGGACGCCTCCTATTTCCCCGAGTTGATCCCAAGTGTTCCGCTGAAGGCCGGCAATATCCTTGACGCTCCGGATGTCGCCTTCCGCACCACAACCACATGGTATCATCTGGGCTTCCGGTGCGAGGTCGACACCGATGCGACGAAGGTCTTGTCCTTCAACTTCCGTGTCGGGCCAGTGATCCCGCCCGACCAATGGGTCCGCCTTGGACTGCCTGTTCGCTAACAACCTAGGCGGGGACACCGAGTCCAGCCAATTGCCGGCTAACTTCTTGCCAGTCGGCGCAGATGAAATCGGCACCGGCCGCCGTCAGCCGCGCACCGTGCTCGCGATAGGTGTGACCGCCGCCTGTGTAACCGATCGCCGTCATGCCGGCGGCGACCGCGCCCTGGATGCCGAAGGGCGAATCCTCGATGACGATGCAGTCAGCGGGGTTGGCGCCCATCTTGTCGGCCGCAAACAGGAAGATGTCCGGTGCGGGCTTTCCGTTCTTGACCATCGAGGAGCTGTAGATCGCGTCGCCGAAAAACCACGCAAGTCCGGTCACGGCCAGGCTGTGGTTTATGCGCTCGACGGAGGATGACGAGGCCACGCATCGGTCGCCCACAAGCGTCTGCAGAAACGGGGCGATGCCCAGTGTCGGCTTCAATTCTTCGGAGAACAGCGCCTTGGTCTCGGCCCAGATGTCACTGTCTGCCGCCGCCGGAAACTGGTGGCCGGTCAATTCCCTGATCTTGGCGATGATATCGGACTGCTTCATGCCGATGCATTGGGCGATGATGCTGGTGTTGACGCCGGGCATGCCGTGTTTTTCATAGACGCGCTCATAGGCCCGGGCGGCCAGAGGCTCGCTGTCGACAAGAACGCCGTCGCAATCGAAAATGATAGGCCTTGGTCGAGCCACGAGCTTCTCCATCGAGTCAATTCCGCACATCGCTATCGGCAAAAAGTCAAATGTTCAATAGCGCGGGTGTTTTGGGGAGCGCAAAGCCGGCGCGCGGTCAAAGCTGGCGCAGCGCATCGCTCGCACGGGAAGACCCGAGCGCCCGCTGCATGGCTTGCCGGGACTGTGCGCGATCCGGCGTGATCCAGTTCGGTTCGGCGCCGAGGAAGCGGTCGAGGAAGGCCACCGCATAGGCTGGCATCTCGGTCACGTTCTCGCGATAGGACCACCATGTGCGCAGGTCGTCGGCGCATTTGTCGATGCTCGGTGCGCTGCCGAATTCCTGCTCGTGGATCGCCGAAATCACCGAGACGCAGTAGTTGGTGTAGAGGAACCCTTCCGGCCAGAAGCGGACGATTTCCAGCGTGCCGGCGTTTGTTTCCGTCTCGATCAACTGAGTGAGGCCGGAGACTTCCCTGGCCGGCGCCTGTTTTATCAATTCGCGCAGCACGAGGCCGGCGGCAAAGACGATGAAGTCGGCGCGATCGATCGCGGCGAAGCGCTTCTGCGCCTCCATGATCTCGACCCAGTCGAGAAAGGCCCTGGTGAGCTTGGCCTCATCGATCTCGAAGCGCACGCCGAATGTGTCCGAGACCACCTTAGCGCTGCCGCGAAAGGTGGCGCGGAACCAGCGCAACTGCCGCAATCGATGGCGAAGGTCGGGCATCAAGGCCAGTTCGTCCCTGAAGGGCAGATCCATATTCCTCGTATCCTGTTTCCCGGTCAGGCTAACACAATGGCGCCGTCGCCGAAATCTGTCAGCGTCCCTGTGGATGACGACAGTTAAGGCCAATATCATACATATTGACATTCTCGGAAACAAATGTTCTCACTTTGCTGTTGTCACGCGCCGGTCCAAGGTGCGGTTCAACTGAGGCTTCGGGAGGAGAACCGAATGGCGATTTGGCAGTGGGGACTGCTTCTGCTGGTTATCGTGTGGGCGTTGCAGTCGCTCGGCGTCTGGCTGCAGATGCGGCACTATTCGGATGTCTTCAGAGGCGTCACCGACCAGTACAAGGATGGCTTTGTCGGAGCCGGCAATTTTCGCGGTCGATTGGCCAAGGGCACCATCGCGCTCGTCGTGGTGACACCCGATCTGGTCGTGCGCCGCCTGATGGTGATGAGCGGCCGTTCCGTCTTCACCAAATTCAAAAGACATGAAGAGTTCGAGGGCGTTCCCCTCGATCGACTCCGGTCCAACCCTGCAATCATGGGGGAGGGGGAATCCGGTGTGGCCGAGGCCGTGAAGCGGGCGATCGAACAGATCGACAAAACACGGTCGGAGCCGGGGAAGAAGCCGGGTCTGTCCGGCTTGAACATAGCAAGGGCCTAGAGGACGAGAGGACGCCGCGCACCGACTGGGATCAACCGGCGGGCGGCATAAGGAGGAGAAATGTCTGTATTTTCGTTGTTGGCGCAGCATGCCGACATGGCCGTGCACAATCTGCATGTCGCAGGTGCCATGGCCTCGGATGCTGCATTGCATGGCAAGCTCGCCGTCGAGCATGCCTCTGACCATCTCGTTGTCCTGGCGCAAGCGGACAGCGGACCGATCACCGTCGATCAGTTCAAGGAAAAGCTGAAGGACGTCCAGCAGGAAGAGCAGCTCGGCTGGCTGACCGCCATCGGCAAGTACTTCATCGGCATCTTCCAGAAGGGTGGCGAGGTCTTCGCCGGCTTCGTCACTGGCATCATTCCGACGCTGGTGGTGCTGATGACGGCCTTCTACGCCGTCACCGAACTGGTCGGTGAAGAGCGCGTGCATGGCCTGGCGCGCGGCGCCGGCCGGATCGCGCTGACGCGCTATACGCTTTTGCCGCTGCTGGCGGTGTTCTTCCTCACCAATCCGATGGCCTATACGTTCGGATCGTTCCTGGAAGAGAAGCATAAGCCGGCCTTCTATGACGCGGCCGTGTCCTATGTGCACCCGCCGCTCGGCCTGTTCCCGCACATCAATCCCGGCGAGTATTTCGTCTGGGGCGGCATCCTCGTCGCGCTGCTGGAGCTGGAGAAGAAGGGCGTCGTCGTCGCCGGTTACCACGTCAAGGTGGCGATCTGGTACGCCATCGTCGGTCTCGTCGTCATCCTGCTCAAGGGCATGCTGACCGAACGCATCACCGCCATCATGGCACGCCGCCAGGGCGTCGAGCTGTAAGGGCGGGGAGGACATCATGGCCAAGACATACAAAGCCGTAAGGATCTCCCAGGGCAAAACCGGCTGGGGTGGCCCGCTCGTAATCGAGCCGACCGAACAGCGCAGCAAGGTTGTTTCCGTCACCGGTGGCGGCATCCATCCTGTGGCGCAGCTCATCGCCGATATGACCGGCGCCGAAGCCGTCGACGGCTTCAGGGCGCCGCCGATCGAAAGCGAGATGGCGGTGGTCGTCGTCGATTGCGGCGGCACCGCACGATGCGGCGTCTATCCGCGCAAGCGCATCCCGACCGTCAATCTGACGCCGGTCGGTCAATCCGGGCCGCTGGCCCAGTTCATCACCGAGGACATCTACGTTTCGGGCGTGAAGCCGGCCAACATCACAATGGCGGACGGATCCGAAACGGTCACGACTGCAGGGGGAGCAGCAGCGATGAGTTCGAGCAACAACAATGCGGCCGCGGCACCACAGCCGCTGCCGAGTGAAGGCGGGCTCATCGGCCTCATCAGCACGATCGGCCGCATCATGGGGCGTATTGTCGGCATCTTCTTCAATGCCGGTCGCCGCACCATCGACCAGGTCATCCGCAACGTGCTGCCGTTCATGGCCTTCGTGACCATGCTCATCGGTCTGATCCTCTACACCGGCATCGGCGATGTGCTGGCGCAGCCGATGGGTCCGCTGGCCAACAACATTGTCGGCCTGCTGATCATCTCGGCGATCTGCGGTCTGCCGTTCCTGTCGCCCATCCTCGGGCCAGGCGCTGTCATCGCGCAGGTTATCGGCGTCGCCATCATCGGCCCGCAGATCGCCAACGGCACGATTTCGCCGGCGATGGCACTGCCGGCGCTGTTTGCCTACAATACCCAGGTGGGCTGCGACTTCGTCCCCGTTGGCCTGGCGCTCGGTGAGGCCAAACCTAAGACGATCGAAATCGGTGTTCCGGCGGTGCTTATCAGCCGCCAGATCATGGGCCCGGTCTCGGTGCTGATCGCCTGGGTCGTCAGCCTGATCGTGTTCTAAGACAGATACAAAAATGAGGTTCGCCATATGACGGTTCTGCTGAGAACACGGGTCACTGCCATCGGACCCGAAGTGGCGGACCTTGCCGAAGGGGGCGTGGTCATCCTGTTCGCGGATGGCTCGCCACCGGAGCTTGCCGAGGTTTCGGTGCTCCACAAGACGGAGCAGGGACCAAGTGACGGAGCGCCCGCCAAGGGCGCTTCGATCACCCTCGGCCCGGTTGCCGCAGTTATAACGGCGGTCGGTTCCAGCGCCTGGAGCAAGGTGCTCGAAATGGGCCATGTCGTCATCTCGTTCAACGGCGCCACCGAGGCCGAGAGACCGGGCGAAATCTGTGTATCGCAAGTCGATCCGCAAGCGCTCGTGGCCGCCCTGAAGACCGGCGCGATCATCACCATCGCCGCCTGACAGCATTCGCGCCGCGATCTATGTTGGGGGCGGCGCCCAGAACCAGAGTATTTGCCATGGAACGCTCGACCATCGTCAGAGTGCATGAAGGTTTGCACGCCCGTCCCGCGACACGGTTCGTCAAGCTCGCCAAGGGTTTCGAATCCGATGTCGAGCTGGTCAAGGACGGCAAGGCGGTCAGTGCCAAGAGCTCGGTCAAGCTGATGCTGCTGGCGGTCAAGGAGAACCAGGAAGTCACGGTGCGGGCGAATGGCGCCGATGCCATCGAGGCGATCGAGGCGCTGATCGGCTATCTCGAAAATCCGAGAGCTGGCCTGGATGATGAAGCCGAGGTGCAGAGCCCGGCGCATGATGCCGGGCAGGAAGTAGCACCAGTGCCCGAACCCTCGCCGGCGGCGCTTGGTCGAGCAAACGGCTTGCGCGGCGTGGCGGCAAGCGAAGGTTTTGCCATCGGCCCGGCCTTTGCGCATTTCCCGCCCGATATCGCCGGACAAGGCCGCATGTTGCAGGCCGAGGAGATCACCGGCGAGATCGACAGGTTCCGCGCCGCGGTCCGCGCGGTCCAGGCACGCATGGACCATGTGTTGGCGCAGGACAGTCTGTCGGCTGGAGACCGCGGTATCGTCGCCGCACTCCGGGACATTGCCGCCGACGACAGTCTGACTGGCGAGGCCGAGGGCCTGATCAAGGGCGGCAACGATGCGATTTCAGCGGTCATCACCGCAGCGTCCACAATCGCCGCCGATTTCAGCGCCGTCGACGATCACTATCTCAACGCGCGGGCGGACGACGTTCATGCGGTCGGACGGCAGATCTGCCTGGTACTGCTCGGGCAGGATGATGTCAGTCTCGAAAACATTCCCGAGGGCGCCATTCTCATCGCCGACGATATCGGCGCCTGGGATCTGGCGCGCGCGCCGCTGAAGCGCATCGGCGGCGTGGTGTGCGGCCATGGCGGCGCCACCTCGCACATCGCCATCATTGCCCGCTCGCACGGCATTCCGGCGGTGCTCGGCCTCGGCGCCCAGGTCAATGCCTTGCGCACCGCGCGAGAAGTCGCACTCGACGGCAATGGCGGCCATGTGATCATCGACCCCGACGCGGCGACCCGCGCCGATTTCGCCGGCCGCGTCGAAGCGGCGGCAAAGGAGCGCGCCGGGTTGACCGTCTTCAAGACGGTGACGCCGAAGCTCGCCGACGGCAGGATCATCGAGGTCGCGGCCAATATAGGCTCGCTGGAGGAAATCGAGGCGGCGCAGGAGGCAGGCGCCATGGGCGTCGGCCTGTTTCGCACCGAGCTTCTGTTCATGCGCCATATGCATCTGCCCTCGGAAGACATGCAGGCGGAAACCTACGCGGCGCTGGCCAAGGCCTTTGCGCCTTATCCGGTTATCGTGCGCACGCTCGACATCGGTGGTGACAAGCCGATCGCCGGCATCGAATTTCCCGATGAGGAAAATCCCTTTCTCGGCTGGCGCGGCATTCGCATGTGCCTCGACCGGCCCGACATCTTCAAGCGCCAGCTGCGGGCGCTGCTGCGGGCCGCCGTGCACGGCAACATCAAGGTGATGCTGCCGATGGTGTCGGATATTTCCGAAGTCACGCGCACCCGCGCACTGGTCGAGGAATGTGCCGCCGAACTGAAAGCCGAAGGCGTGCCGCATGCAACGTTCGATCTCGGCGTGATGATCGAAACCCCGGCCGCCGTGCTGATCGCCCCGGCTTTGGCCAAGGAGGTCGCCTTCTTCTCGATCGGCACCAATGATCTCACCCAGTACATCATGGCCGCCGACCGGCTCAACCCGACGGTGGCGAAGCTCAACGATGTCACCAATCCGGCCGTCATGTCGGCGATCGAAATGACGGCAAAAGCCGGCGTCGCCGCCGGCATCATGGTCGGCATGTGCGGTGAGGCGGCCGGCCGTCCCGACCTTATTGCGACCTTCGTGAAGATGGGGCTGACCGAGCTCTCGATGAGCCCGGCCTCGATCCAGCGCGCCAAGAAGACAATCATGGCGATGGCTTCTGGAGACTAAATCTGAGTGACCGCTACCGTCAGTTACGGCAGATGGGCAAGCAAAGTGGCGAAAACGGGTGTCAACTCAGCGATCGGGCTCGCCTTGGCGCAGGCCTGAACGATGCGGTCATGACGGATGTCGGCGGCCAGGATAGCGATCTCCAGCATGTCCGGCTCCGGCGCGCCGTCCCTGCCGGTGGTTGCCAGGCCGCAGGCCAGAGCGAGCGGCGCCAGGCAGCTTATGTCGAGCGCCCGGCCGCCCACCGGCGTTTCCGGCGCGGCCTCGGCAAAGCGAACGGGACGCTGATTGAGGCATTCGACCAGCAGCGCCGAACAGGTGGCCGCGATTGCCTGCAGGCCGGCGCCCGGCGCGGCCAATGCGGCCAAAAGGTTGCCATGCCGCTTGCGCATCGTGGCATGGACAGCGGCGAAATCGGCTTCGTGGATGCGGGCATTGTCGATGTTCAGGCCGGCAAGCACCGCCTTGGTCAGATAATACATATCGCGCCGGAACAGGCGCTCAGCGCTCAGCTGGCGATCCTCGCTGCCGACCGGAAAATAGGTGCCGAGGCCCTTTACCGTCGTGCCGTCCACCTTTATCGGGCGCTCATGCGGGACAAAGGATTCGGCGATCGACAGCGCTTCGTCGACGGCACTCGCGGCATGGCTGAGCAGGCCTTCGATGCCCTTGCCCGGAAACGGCGGCAGATGGCTGGTTGCTTCGCGCAGGACACTGGTGTCGCCGCTGCCGTCGTGGCGGCTCTGACGGATGATTTCGCGGACTTCCCGCAACCGGTCCTTCAGATTGACGCGGACATCTTCGGAGATTTGTCGGAGCATCGCGGATCGCCTCGAAATTTGCTGCGGATGGCCGCCAACAGGGGGTGGCCGCCACCTCTACATTGTTCCTATCGATTGGTAGATCAATAGGCGATACTAGACCAGCATGCAGAATCGGCGACGGCGCGCTCGTCCGTCGCCGCAGGGGGAGAGACAGGCGTGGGCAGGCGACGACAGGGCGAAAGCGAAGACGGGCGAGGCGGAAGTGCGGCAACCGAGCAGGTCGCCAGCGAAAGCCGGACGGATCGCCTTAGGATTCGCGCCGCCTGGATGTATTTCGTCGAGCAGATGACACAGAACGAGATCGCCGATGTGCTCGGCGTCGGCCGCGTCACCATCGTGCGCATGCTGGCGGACGCCCGCGCGCGCAACGAGGTGAAGATCAGCATCGAGAGCGAATTGTCGGAGATCGTGCGGTTGGAGCGCGCGCTGGAAAAGACGTTCGGGCTGCAGCAGGCGCTGGTGGCGCCGCTTTCCACGCCCGACGCCGATCCGATACCGGCAATCAGCGCCAAGACCGGCAGTTTCCTGTCGGACACGATGAAGTCCGGCATGCGGGTCGGCGTCGGCTGGGGTCAGACGCTGTTCTCGAGCCTGCCCTTCATTAGCGCCAAGTCGCTCACCGACTTCAAGGTCATTTCGCTGCTTGGCGGTGTCGGCGTCGTGCGCCGATACAACCCGGCCGAGTTCGCCTGGCGCTTCGCCCAAATCTTCCAGGGCGACGGCTATCTGATCCCGACGCCGGCCGTCGTTGACAGCGTCGAGACCAAGATCGCGCTGGTCGAGCGCTGCGGCCTGCAGGAGGTTTTTGAAATGGCCAACGTGCTCGATGCCGTTTTGCTGAGCGTCGGCGGCATCGCCTCGGCCACCACCTTCTCTCGCGGCGGCTTTCTCAAGGAAGCGGATCGGGAGGCCCTGCTTGCGCGTGGCGCGGTTGGCGACCTTCTGTTCCATTTCTTCGACCGCAATGGCGATCTGGTCGACCATCCCGTCAACAGCCACGTGATGTCGGTGGATGTCGACCGTTTGCGCGCGGCGCCGATCCGCATCCTCACCTCCGGCGGTGCGGAGAAGACCGAGGCGCTGCTCGGCGCCATGAACCTCATCGCCCCGACCATCCTGATCACCGACGAGGAAAGCGCGAGGCGCATGCTGGAAGCGGTCAGCGGAAGCTGAAGCTGTCCGTGATGTAGTCCGGCCATGCCTGCTGTTCGTCGAAAACAGCGGCGAGATCTGATGTGTCCGCCAGTATTCCACTCAGAACCAGCGCGGTGGCGATGCCGGCGCTGTTTCCCCCTGATATGTCGTGCTCGACGCTGTCGCCGACGCAGACCACGAGACTACGGTCTGGCTTGCCCGCCATCTCCAGTGCCGCGTCGAAAATCGCCTTGTAGGGCTTGCCGATGCGAGTGACGCTGCCGCCAAGGCTTTCGTAGAGATCGGCGATCTCGCCGGCGCCGAAGCGGGGGCCGACAGCCGTCAGCATGATCCTGTCGGGATTGGTGCAGAAGCACGGCACCTGTCGCGCAGCTGCCGGGGCAAGCAGCCTGATGTAATGGTCGAGGTCGTAGCGATCGCCCTCGCTGGCCGAGATCAGCACCAGTTCGGCGTCTTCACCGGCCTCGGTCAGCACGAAGGGCAGGCCTTCGATCGCGGTGCGGTCGTTGTCGCGGCTGATCAGCAGGCATTCTGTCCCCGGGCGCAGTTGTCCCGATGCTGCCATGTCATTAAAGGATCGCCACGCCACCTCGCCGGAGGAGACGAAATGGTCCCAGCTCCCCGGTTCGAAGCCGAGTTTCATAAGCCGGCTTTCATTGGGTTGTGCCCGCTTGCCGGAATTCGAGATCAGCACGACGGTCTTGCCGGCGCGTTTCAGCGCCGACAGGGCCGCCACCGCGCCCGGATAGGGTCGCGTGCCGTCATGCAGAACGCCGAACTGGTCGAGCAGGAACACCGCATAGCGCTCCGCCAGCGGGCCGATGCCGTCGAGACGCTCGACGTTCTTCGTTCTCATAGGAGCCCCGCCTGGCTCGCGCCCATCAGCGCCAGTCGCGCCGTGCCGGCGGCAGCCTCGTCGGAAAGCGCGGGTAGGAAATCGACGCCGAGCTTGCGCTGCCGGATTGCCGTCCAGGTCGGGTTTGCGGCGCCGCCACCGACGCTCCTGACCGATGTCAGCGCAGGCGCGCCGAGTTCGGCAAGCCTGTCATAACCAAGCGCTTCGATCGCGGCGATGCCTTCGAACATCGCTTTCAGATAGTTGGCGTCATCCGCTGGCCGGGGCGTGAGGCGTGGCGGCAACGCCGGATCGGCGATCGGGAAGCGTTCGCCTGAAGTGCTGAGCGGGTAGTAGTCGAGGCCGGTCGTGGTCTTGGGGTCGATTGCCGCGCTGAGTTCGATGATGCGCGCCAGCGGAAAATGCTGGGCCAGCACCTTGCCGCCGGAATTCGAAGCGCCGCCCGCCAGCCAGGCGTTGCCGAGCCGATGGCTGTAGATGCCGAAGCGAGGCGCCGAGATCGACCGGTCGGACAGGATCTTGATGGTCAGCGACGACCCCAGCGCGGTGACGCCGTCGCCGATGGCCGCCGCGCCGGTCGCCAGGAACGAGGCGCAGCCGTCCGTCGTGCCAGCGACAACGACCACATCGCGCGGCAAGCCGAACAGCTCCGCGGCGGCAGCGGTGAGAGCGCCGGTGACATCGCCCGGTTCGACGACGCGCGGCAGCAGTTCCATGCGCATTCCGGCCGCCGCGATCCAGTCCGGCCAGCGGCGGGCTTCGACGTCATAGCCTGTCTTCAGGACATTGTTCTCGTCGCTGACATCGAAGCGACCGGACAAATTTCCGGCGATCCAGTCGGCCTGGTGCAGCACCATTGCAATGCCGGGCATGCTCTGGAAGCGCAGGGCCTTGGCGAGGCCGGATGTCGCTCCGTGCGCGGCACTTGCGGCGGGGGCCTCGCGGGCAATCGCGGCCAGGATGTCGCCGTCGGCGACCTTGTCGTTGTACATCAGTGGCTCGGCCAGCGGCCGTCCGGCGACATCGACCGGCAGCAGCGTGCCCGACGTGCCGTCGATGGCGATGGCGCGGACCGCCGCGCGGTCGATGCCGGAAAGCAGCTCGGTAAGCGCTGCGCCAACCGCCGACCACCACACAGCGGGATCGCGCGGGTTTGGGCCGAACCTGTCGAGCGGAACGGCCGAATGCCCGGCAATGGAGAACTCCGGCCGCATGGCGACGGCGCGCGCACCCGATGTGCCGATGTCGATGCCGATGACGAGTGGCATCATGTCATCCGTCCTTTGCTAGCCGCCGGCCGCGTTGAGCTTCTGGCGATACTGCTCGGCGTCCCAGTTGACCAGCTCGTCATTTTCGGCGGCGGTGAGATAGTTCAGCCGCGCCGCGATGTCGATGCGCGCCGTCACGTCGGCAAGGCAGCGTTGCATGGCGTCGGCGCCGGCACTGGCGTCGCCGCGCATCAGCACGCCTGCGCCGGGAAACAGGATCGCAGCCGGCGGCGTGCCTAGACGTGCGATGACATCGGCCACGGTCTCGCCAGGCCTCGCCGCGACCGAGCCCTGGCCGAGGAAGATGACGTGGTCCGGATAGAGGCTGCCGGCCTGCGCCATGCGGCGGCTCTCCGGGTCAAGCGCAACCGCATGCGCTTCGACATCGGCCGGAAATCTGTAACCGCTGTCGCCGGCAAGCGCCGTCAAGGCGGTAAGGTCGGGCGCGGCGGTCGCGCGCGCCGGCCGGGCCAGCAGCGACCGGACGCGGCGCAGCAGAAGCTCCGCTCCGGCGACGGTTTCAGCGGCGACGACCAGCCCGTGATTGCCAAGGATGAGAACGTCGACATCAGGCCGCAGTTTTTCGGCAATGCCGCGGGCAAGCGGTAGGCCTGGCCGGAAATAGGGCACATAGGCCCATTCGATGCCATCGAGCCGCCTGGCGACCTCGGCCTCGCCATCGGCCTGCACGGCAAGCGAGATGGTGTCGACGCAATGGACGTGCAGAACGACGCGCTGCGGCATCAAGGCGTGCACTGTGGTCTCGATCGACGGACGTAAGCCGCGCGGGTTGAGCGCTGCAACGGTGAAAC
>NZ_RZQG01000969.1:0-2140 GCF_003998635.1 Mesorhizobium sp. M7D.F.Ca.US.004.03.1.1 | reverse complement strand
GTCAAGGCGCAGGACAAGGCACTGCGGCCGCCGACGACCAGCGGCAAGGGCGGCGGCACCGGCCTCGCGCTTGATGTCACGGTCAACGCGCCGAACCAGATCTTCATCCAGGGCAGGGGCGTCGATGCCGAACTCGGCGGCTCGCTCAAGCTGACCGGCCCGGCCTCGTCGCCGCAAGCGGTCGGCACCTTCACCCTGCAGCGCGGACGGCTGTCGATCCTCGGCAAGCGGCTGACCTTCACCGAAGGCACGGTCGGCTTCTCCGGCTCGCTGGTGCCCTATCTCAACCTGACGGCAACCACGACGACCACCAGCGCCACCGTCACCATCGTGGTGTCGGGCGAGGCGACCAATCCGAAATTCACCTTCTCCTCGGTGCCGGCATTGCCCGAGGACGAGGTGCTGGCGCAATTGATCTTTGGCCGCTCGATGTCGAACCTGTCGCCGTTGCAGATCGCCCAGCTCGCAGAAGCGGCCGGGCAACTGGCCGGCGTCGGCGGTTCGACCTCGCTGCTCGAGAATCTGCGCAGCGCCATCGGCGTCGACGATCTCGACGTCACCACCGACGACAAGGGCGGCACGGCGGTTTCGGCCGGAAAGTATCTCAACGACCGCACCTATGTGACGATCCAGAAGGGCGACAAGCCGGGCTCGGGCAAGGCGACGATCGACCTCAATGTCGGGCGCGGCGTCAAGCTGCGCGGCGAGGCCAACGATGCCGGCGAAGCCAAGGGCGGCATCTTCTACGAGAAGGAATACTGATACTTCGGCGGGACTTTTTGGCCCCATGTCGGCTCGAAGCTGGCGCTGTTCGAGCTCCGCTAAATGTCCCAGTTTAATCGACTATCGAGATTCCAGAGGAATCCGTCGCATAGTAGCAAATTTGCGCCAAGACTGTCGTTATCACGCGAACCGCTCCCTCTTCAAAGTTGCACATTCCCTAACATGTTCCCAATCCATGTCGTCTTTGACATCATGGCCTGGATGCGGAATGTTAAAAGGCGGAAAGCCAACAATGGGAGTTAAGTCATGACAATTTACAAGAGTAACGGCGATCGCGTTCCGGACCACATCCTGGCCATGGCCGAAGAAGCCAAGGCAGGCAAGGTCGATCGCCGCGAATTCCTGGCCATGGCCAGCGTCTTCGGTGCGTCGACGGCAATGGCTTACGGCTTGCTCGGCCTCGCCGATCCGACGCCGGCGAAGGCCGAAGAGGTGAAGGGCAAGAAGGGCGGCACGCTGAAGATCGCCCAGTGGATCAAGGATCCCAAGGACCCGCGCAAGGCCGACTGGTCTGAAATCGCCAATGCCGAGCGCCAGGCGCTCGAGCCGTTGGTCAAGTACACATCCGAATACACGTTCCGCCCCTATCTGCTGGAGAGCTGGGACGTCAACGACGACGCCACGCAGTACACGCTGCACGTGCGCAAGGGCGTCACCTGGTCGAATGGCGATGCCTTCACCGCCGCCGACGTCGTCTTCAACCTCAAGCGTTGGGCCGACAAGAAAGCCGAAGGCAATTCGATGCCTGGCCGTCTCGGCTCGCTGGTCAAGGACGACAAGCTCGACGAAAGCGCCGTGACCATGCCTGACGATCACACGGTGGTGCTGAAGCTCACCAAGCCTGACATCGCGCTGATCCCGAACATGTGCGACTACCCCGGCCTGATCGTCCACAAGAGCTTCGACGAGAAGGGCGGCGATTTCAAATCCTGCCCGATCGGCACCGGCCCGTTCGAACTCGTCTCCTACGATGTCGGCCAGAAAGTGGTCTATAAGCGCCGCACCGACGACAAGTGGTGGGACGGCGAAGTGTTCCTCGATGGCCTGGAATTCATCGACTACGGCACCGATCCGGCGGCCATGGTCAGTGCTTTCGAAGCCGGCGAAGTGCACACCAATTTCGAGACCTCGGCCGACTACGTGTCGATCCTCGACGGCATGGACCTGGTCAAGTCGGAGATCGTCACGGCGTCGACCATCGTCTGCCGCACCAACGTCAACAACAAGCCCTATGGCGACCAAAAGGTGCGCAACGCGCTGCAGCTTGGCGTCGACAACAATGTCGTCCTCCAGCTTGGCTACGGCAATGCCGGCTCGGTCGCCGAAAACCATCATGTCTGCTCGATCCATCCGGAAT
>NZ_RZQG01000968.1:0-2141 GCF_003998635.1 Mesorhizobium sp. M7D.F.Ca.US.004.03.1.1 | reverse complement strand
CGTTATGGGCGATCTGCACAAGATTGTCGATCTTGGTGCCCTGGCCGATGATCGTATCGGACATGGCGCCGCGATCGACGGTGGTGTTGGAGCCGATCTCGACGTCGTCTTGAATGACGACACGGCCGATCTGCGGCACGCGTTCGGGTCCCTTGGCGCCGCCGACGAAGCCAAAACCATCCTGGCCGATCCTGGCACCGCCATGGATGATGACGCGGTTGCCGATCAAGGCATACTGGATGCTGGCGCCCGGACCGACATAGCCGTCACGGCCAATCTGGCAGGACTGGCCGATGACGGCATTGGGCGCGATGACGGTACCGCTGCCGATCGAAGCACCCGGCCCGATGACCGCGCCGGCCTCAATGACGGCACCGGATTCGACATGTGCGGTCACATCGACATGAGCATGCGGCGAGACGCCGGTTTCGCTGGTCATCGGCCCTGGCGTCGCCGCCCTTGGAAACAGCAGGCGCCCGACAAATGCGAAGGCCTGTTGCGGACGCGGATGAACCAGAACGGCAACGCCGGCCGGCGCCTTGCCGGCAAATTCCGCCGGGCACAGGACCGCGGCCGCCCGCAGCGACGGCATCAGCGCGGAATTACGCTTGCCGTCGACAAAGACGAGCGCATTCTCGCCGCCATCGCTCGCCGGCGCGAGTGCCTCGATCGAAATATCGGAGTGGCCGGAATCGACAAGCACCGAGCCGGTCAGATTCGCGACTTCGCCCGCCGTATACCGGCGTGATGGCGCGAAGAACACCGGATCGGTCATTCCAGAAGCTATATCCAGCTAGGTCGGAACATTTCTCCCGGACCTGAAAGACCCGGGAGCATCGTTAACCGCCGATCAGAAGCGGGTCGATATGCCGAAGTTGAATTCCTGCACGTCGTCGCGCGCTTCCTTCTTGACCGGGATCGCATAGTCGATACGGATCGGGCCGAACGGCGATGCCCACATCAGGCCGAGACCAACCGAGGCACGCAGCTTCATGCCGACCGAGTCTTGAACGACTCCAGCGGTATCGACCTTGCTGCCATAGAGTGTTGCAGCATCTGCGAAGACAGCGCCACGCAAGCCAAAGCTTTCCGGGACGACCGGCAACGGAAACTGCGCTTCCGCGGAGGCGTTGAAATAGGTCGTGCCGCCGAGATGGTCACCCGTATTGACGTCCACAGGACCAATGCCACCATAAGCAAAGCCGCGGATCATGCGGTCGGTGCTCTGGAACTGATCGAAAATCCGCAAACCGCCACTGCCGTACCCCTCGACATGGCCCGCGCCGGCTGAAACGAGCCCGACCAGATCAAATTGCTCTGACAGCGTCTGGTATACACTGCCCCGCCCAGTAACCTTTACAAACTTCGCATCGCCGCCGAGACCAGCCACCTCCACCGACGTAGTGGCGTAGATACCTTCATGCGGATTCTTCATGTCGTCGATGGTGTTGTAAACCAGACCGAGGCTAACCGACGACTTGATCCATGGGCTTTCCGCAATACCCTGCTTAATCGCTGTAGAGAGGTCGCAATCGCCAAGAATACCATCAGCGTTATCATCGCAACTGTTGTCGTATTTATACTTTTCTTGCGCGATATTATACGCAAGCTGGGTCGAGATGCTGTTGGTGATCGGCAAGCCGAAGCGCACCGTTGCGCCCAGGGTATCGCTGTCGTAATGATCGTAATTTCTCGTCTGCTTGAAGACGTCGAAGCCCGCAGCGATACGCCGTCCGAGGAAGTACGGCTCTGTAAACGAAATGCTGTAGTCGCGCGAATTCTTGCCACCGCCCGCCGATAGCTTGATGAACTGGCCACGGCCGAGGAAATTGCGCTCGGTGATCGATCCTTCGACGGACGGGCCGGCCGTGTCGCCACCGGTCGAATAACCGGCGCCGACGGAGAATTCACCGGTCGACTTCTCGACAACGTCGACCACCAGCACGACCTGGTCGGGCTGCGAGCCCGGCACTGTCGAAATATCGACTTTGTCAAAGTAATTGAGGGCTTCCAGGCGCTTTTTCGCGCGCTGGATGAGCACCTGATTGAAGGCATCGCCTTCGCTGACGTCGAACTCACGGCGAATGACATAGTCACGCGTGCGGTCGTTGCCGCGGATCTCGATGCGCTCGATATAGGCC
>NZ_RZQG01000967.1:0-2144 GCF_003998635.1 Mesorhizobium sp. M7D.F.Ca.US.004.03.1.1 | reverse complement strand
AGATTCCTGAAAAGCAGGAAATGCTGGCCACGCTCTCGGTCAAGGAGCGGCTGGAAAAGGCGATGGGCTTCATGGAAGCCGAAATCTCCGTCCTGCAGGTGGAGAAGCGCATCCGTTCACGCGTCAAGCGCCAGATGGAGAAGACGCAGCGCGAATACTACCTCAACGAGCAGATGAAGGCGATCCAGAAGGAGCTCGGCGAGGGCGAGGACGGCCGCGACGAAGCCGCCGAGATCGAGGCGCGCATCAAGAAGACCAAGCTCTCCAAGGAGGCCCGCGAAAAGGCGGAAGCCGAGTTGAAGAAGCTCAGGACGATGTCGCCGATGTCGGCGGAATCGACCGTCGTGCGCAACTATCTCGACTGGATCCTGTCGATCCCGTGGGGCAAGAACTCCAAGGTCAAACAGGACCTGGCTTTCGCGCAGAACGTGCTCGATACCGATCATTTCGGCCTCGACAAGGTCAAGGAGCGCATCGTCGAGTATCTCGCCGTGCAAAGCCGCCAGAAGAAGCTGAAGGGGCCGATCCTGTGCCTCGTCGGCCCTCCCGGCGTCGGCAAGACCTCGCTCGGCAAGTCGATCGCCAAGGCGACTGGACGTGAGTTCATCCGCATGGCGCTGGGCGGTGTGCGTGACGAGGCCGAGATCCGTGGCCACCGCCGCACCTATATCGGCTCGATGCCCGGCAAGGTCATCCAGTCGATGAAGAAGGCGAAGAAGTCCAATCCGCTCTTCCTGCTCGACGAGATCGACAAGATGGGCCAGGACTTCCGTGGCGATCCGTCGTCGGCGTTGCTCGAGGTGCTCGATCCGGAACAGAACTCGACGTTCATGGACCACTACCTCGAGGTCGAGTACGATCTGTCGAGCGTGATGTTCGTGACGACGGCGAATACGCTGAACATCCCGGCGCCCTTGATGGACCGCATGGAGATCATCCGTATCGCCGGTTATACCGAGGACGAGAAGATCGAGATCGCCAAGCGGCACCTGATGCCGAAGGTGATCCGCGATCACGCGCTGCAGCCGAAGGAGTTTTCCGTCGGTGAGGACGCGATCCGCGCCATCGTCCAGACCTACACCCGTGAAGCGGGCGTCAGGAGCCTGGAGCGCGAGCTGATGAAGCTCGGGCGCAAGGCGGTGACCGAGATTCTGAAGACGAAGAAGAAGACGGTGAGCATCACGGCGGCGAACCTTGCCGATTACCTCGGTGTTCAGCGCTTCCGCTTCGGTCAGGTCGAGGCTGACGATCAGGTCGGTGTCGTTACGGGTCTTGCCTGGACGGAAGTTGGCGGCGAGCTGCTGACGGTCGAAGGCGTCATGATGCCCGGCAAGGGCCGCATGACGGTGACCGGCAATCTGCGCGACGTGATGAAGGAATCGATTTCGGCAGCGGCCTCCTATGTCCGCTCGCGCGCCGTCGATTTCGGCATCGAGCCGCCTCTGTTCGACAAGCGCGACATCCACGTGCACTTGCCGGAAGGCGCCACGCCGAAGGACGGCCCGTCCGCAGGTGCTGCCATGGCGACAGCCATTGTGTCGGTACTGACGGGTATTCCGGTCCGGGCGGATGTGGCGATGACTGGCGAGATAACGCTTCGCGGCCGCATCTTGCCGATCGGCGGGCTCAAGGAGAAGCTGCTCGCCGCACTGCGCGGCGGCATCAAGAAGGTGCTGATCCCGGAAGACAACGCCAAGGACCTGGCGGAGATTCCGGACAATGTGAAGAACGGCATGGAGATTATTCCGGTCTCTCGGGTCGGTGAGGTGTTGCGCCACGCGCTGGTGCGTATGCCGGAGCCGATCGAATGGGTCGAACCGGTCAATCCGCCGGCCGCGACAGACAGTGCCGACGACGCTGGAAAGCCTCTGGCGCATTAGAGCGCCGCGCGTCCACTTGGACGCAAAGGACGCTCTAGTGCCTTGGACTTGCGTATGGTCCTTTCCGAAAACCGGCCACGGTTTTCGGGGCCATGCGTTGGTTTTCGCTAAGGTTGCAGTGCACAAACAGAGAGCCGGGCCTAGCGCCCGGCTTTTTCATGTGAAAAACCCAGCATTTCCGGGCTTTTTCCGCTTTTTTCCTGCCTTTTCGACTTGGTTGCGGGAACGCTTCTTTCTAAAGTCCGTTTCCTGCCGGATGAGTCG
>NZ_RZQG01000966.1:0-2148 GCF_003998635.1 Mesorhizobium sp. M7D.F.Ca.US.004.03.1.1 | reverse complement strand
GTGGAAACATGTTGCCCTTCATGATGCCCGCAAAGGGAGGTGGCGCACCATGGGAAAAATGTGACCGTTACAAAGTTTGGCGAGTCATGATCGGCGTTTGCGCCGCCCCTCACCTGCCTGCCGGCATCCTCTCCCCGTATAGTGACGGGGAGAGGGGAGCTGTCGCCAGCGGTTTCGCCAATCGCCAGCGTCGCAAGAAGGGCGCGGCATCACGGCCAGCTTCCTTCTCCCCGTTTACGGGGAGAAATGCCCGGCAGGGCAATGAGGGGCGGCGCCGAGATCAGCAAATTGGCCACCCTATTCTAGCCAAGCAGCGTCCTCTGCCTCTTGCTCCCACCCAGCTTGCGCCAGTTGTTGAACCGGTGGCTGGCGGCGGCAAAGGAGATCTTCATCTGCTGGGCAACCGAATAGCGCGACTTGCCCTCGTCGAACATGCGGTAGCAGCACTCGACGCCTTCCTCGGTCAGTTTGCCGTCCGGCGCCTTGTTGTGCGGATTGGCGGGGTCGAATTTCTCGACCTGTTGTTCGACCAGGCCTTTCAGGCGCTGCAGGTCGGCCTCGATGCTGGCGATGAGGTCGAGAACGGGCTTTGGATCATAGGGGTGCGGAGGCTGTTTTGCCGTCATCTGCGGGCTCCTTGTTCTTGGCTTGAGTGCAGCTATATAGGTGAACATTCACTGATAATGAAGGGTCGCCGCGGGCGCGGGGCTTCAACAATTCTTGACCGCGACCCAAGCGCGCAATTGACCAAAGGCGTTCAAAACCCTACTTTAGAATTATTCTAAACTAGGGTGAATTCCTCATGCTTTCCCGTGTTTTCGGCTTCGGCCGCCGTCCCTTCGAATCGCTTACCGAACAGGAGATCCTGGCGCTGGCCATTTCGTCCGAGGAGGATGACGGACGCATCTACCGGGCCTATGCCGACGGACTGGCAGACACCTTCCCGCAATCGGCAAAAGTGTTCGAGGAGATGGCCGAGGAAGAGGATGGCCATCGCGATGCGCTGATCGAGCTCTTCCGCAGTCGGTTCGGCGAACGTATTCCGCTGATCCGGCGCGAGCATGTGAAGGGGTATTACGAGCGCAAGCCCGACTGGCTGGTGAGACCGCTCGGCATCGAGCACGTGCGCAGCCAGGCCGAGGCGATGGAGCGGCAGGCCTATCTGTTCTACGTCGAGGCGGCCAAGCGCACCACGGATGCCTCGACCAGAAAGCTGCTCGACGATCTGGCATTGGCCGAGCAAGGGCACGAAACGCTGGCGCAGCGCCTGGAGCAAAAGCACGTACCGGGCGAAGTGAAGGACGAAGAGGCCGCCGCCGAGCAGCGCCAGTTCATCCTCACCTATGTGCAGCCGGGGCTTGCCGGATTGATGGACGGCTCGGTGTCGACGCTGGCGCCGATCTTCGCCGCAGCGTTTGCCACCCATGACACCTGGCAGACCTTTCTGGTCGGGCTTGCCGCCTCGATCGGCGCCGGCATCTCGATGGGCTTCACCGAAGTGGCTTCCGACGACGGCAAGCTATCGGGCCGTGGTTCGCCGATAAAACGCGGCATCACCACCGGCGTCATGACGTCGGCGGGTGGCCTTGGCCACGCATTGCCCTATCTCATCCCGCATTTCTGGACGGCGACAGCCGTCGCTGCGGTTGTGGTGTTCTTCGAACTGTGGGCGATTGCCTTCGTCCAGAACCGCTACATGCAGACGCCCTTCCTGCGCGCCGCCTTCCAGGTGGTGCTGGGCGGCGCGCTGGTGTTCGCGGCCGGCGTGCTGATCGGGAATGCGTAAGCGCAAAGCGCCCCCTCACCCAGCCTCCGCTTCGCTCGGCTGACCTCTCCCAGAGGGGAGAGGAGCTTTCCAGCGCCGCGCCAACCTCTTCTCCCCGCCGGGGAGAAGGTGGCCGCGAAGCGGCCGGATGAGGGGGCTGGCGCCACGCGGGTTGCCCGTTCACCCATTCACCGCCCGACTATCCCCAGGCGCCTCGTCCCTCTCGGTCAGCCCATAATCCCTCACCACATGCGCAATCCGCAGACGGTAGCCGGCAAAGATACCGCCACGGCCGGCCTTCTGCGCCTGCCGGTGTTCCTCGGTGTTGCGCCAAGCCTTCACCGCCTCCTCGTCGCGCCAGAACGACAAGGACAGGATGCGGT
>NZ_RZQG01000965.1:0-2149 GCF_003998635.1 Mesorhizobium sp. M7D.F.Ca.US.004.03.1.1 | reverse complement strand
CCTATGCCGGCAAGGTCGCCGCGATTGCCGACGCAACCGGCCGCGATGCGAAGGCACTGGTGGCCGGCATCCTTGCCATCGACACGATTTTCGACCCCGGCCTTGCCGCGAACGAGACGTTCCGCAAGGCCGTAACATCGGCGCTCGATGGGCTGCTTTCGGACGATCCGATGGCAACCGTCAGGCGCAATCTGAAACAAGCCGACACCACACGGTTGAAGCGGCCGGCTCGATCTGCATAGTACTAGTCGGTCGTGAATTCACGACCAGGGGAGGCAGTATGAAACTTGGAGTGCTCACCGCACCGTTCGCGGAGACGTCGCTTGGCGAGGTTGCCGGCTGGGCAAGCGCGGCCGGCTTCGAGGCGCTGGAGATCGCCTGCTGGCCGAAATCCTCCGGCGCCAGCCGCCGCTATGCCGGAACCAGCCATATCGACGCCGCCTCGACCTCCGCCGCGCAGGCGAAAGAAATCGTCGCTTCGCTGACCGAGAAGAACCTGTCGGTCTCCGGTCTCGGCTACTACCCCAACCCGCTGCACCCCGATGCCGCCCACCGCGACGACGTGATCGGCCATCTGAAGAAGGTGATCGTGCTGGCCGCCAATATGGGCGTGCCTGTCGTCAACACCTTCTGCGGCGGCGATGCTTCGAAGACCGTCGACGTCAACTGGCAGGAGGCGCTCAAGGTCTGGCCCGAAATCGTCGCCCATGCGCGCGAGCATGGTGTAAAACTCGCCTTCGAGAACTGCCCGATGATCTTCAGCTATGACGAGTGGCCGGGCGGGCACAACATCGCCTATTCGCCGCAGGTCTGGCGCCGCATCCTCGAAACCTGGGGCGGCGATGTCGGCATGAATTTCGACCCGTCACACCTGGTTTGGCAGATGATCGACCAGGCCCGCTTCATCAGGGAATTCGGCGCCTACATGCTGCATGTCCACGCCAAGGACCTGATGATTGATCGTGATGGTTTGTATGAGCGCGGAATCCTCTCTTCCGGCATAGGCTGGCAGGTGCCGCGCATGCCGGGGCTGGGCGATGTCGACTGGAGCGGCTTCTTCTCCGGCCTCTACCGTGCCGGCTATGACGGGTCGGTCATCATCGAACACGAGGACAGGCGATTTGAAGGCAGCGAAGACCAGGTCAAGCGGGGTTTTCTGCTCGCCCGCGACATGCTGCGGCCCTTCGTCAAATGACGGCACAAATGCATGTCGCCCAAACCGACATGCATGACAAGAATACAGGTCGGCAACGACATGTGGAGGACAACGACTTGAAGCGCAGCGCCTGAATCACTTTCCAAGCAATGCGCTTCAACGACTTGGAACTGAAACTGAAAAACAATGTGGAGGAAGTCTGAAATGAAGAAAATCCTGACCATGGTCCCGCTGCTTGCGGGTGCTGCCTTGCTGGCCTCGGTGGGCGTCTCGGCAGCCGCCGGCAAATACACGATCGGCATCTCCAACACCGTGCAGGGCAATGGCTGGCGCGAGGAGATGGTCTGCGCCATGAAGGCACAGGCGCTGGCGTCCGGCGAGGTCGCCAAGCTCAACATCGCCCACCGCAACACCGATGCCGCCGGCCAGTTGGAAGATATCCGCAACCTGATCAGCGCCAAGGTCGACGCCATCGTCGTCAACCCGGCCGATCCGGCCGGCATCAAGGCGGGCCTGGAAGAAGCCACCAAGGCCGGCATCGTCGTCGTTGCCGTCGACCAGGCGGTCACCGAGCCGTCGGCCTACATCATCTCCAACAACCAGGAACAGTATGCCTATCTCGGCGCCAAATGGCTGTTCCAGCAGATGGGTGGCAAGGGCGACGTGTTCTACATGCGCGGTGCCGCCGGCGCGTCCGCCGACTCTGACCGCGACAAGGGCTTCAAGAAGGCGTTGGCCGAATTCCCCGACGTGAAGGTCGCGCAGGAAGTCTTCACCGGCTGGCAGCAGGACCAGGCCAAGCAGCAGATGCTGTCCTTCCTCGCCACTGGCACGCCGATCAACGGCGTGTGGACCTCGGGCATCGACAACGTCATCGTCGACGCGCTGGTCGAGTCGCAGGCGCCGCTGGTGCCGGTGGTCGGCGCCGACAATGCCGGCTTCGTCGGCCAGCTGAGCTCGGTCAAGGGCCTCGTCGGTGCCGCGGTCACCAAC
>NZ_RZQG01000964.1:0-2149 GCF_003998635.1 Mesorhizobium sp. M7D.F.Ca.US.004.03.1.1 | reverse complement strand
ACTGAAAACATCGTGAAAACCCCTTGCTATGAACCGAAATGCGGTGACCGCATATGAGCATGGCTTCAACGGCCAGTCGGGGCACACGGTTTCATAACAAGGGGGATCAGCGCAATATTTTTGTTCGGAAGGCCGATTTCGAGGCGAAGCTGGCGATCTGCTGCCATCTGGCGGATAATGCAATGAGGGTGCGGGTGGCAAACACGGAGAGCGTGTCATGGCCATACACAAAGTCGGTTACCTCATCGGCAGTCTTGCCCGGGAATCCATCAACCGCAAGCTCGCGAAGGCGCTCGTTCAACTGGCTCCTCCGGAACTTGAAATGACGGAAATCGCCTTCAAGGATCTGCCCCTTTACAGCTACGATTATGACGCGAATTTCCCACCGGTCGCCCGGGATTTCAAAAAGGCGATCGCCTCCGTTCAGGCCGTGCTGTTCGTTACCCCGGAGTACAATCGCTCGATCCCTGGCGGATTGAAGAACGCGATCGACTGGGCCAGCCGCCCCTATGGAAAGAATTCATTCGCGCGCAAACCGTCAGCCGTTATCGGAACATCGCCGGGCGCCATCGCAACCGCTGTCGCCCAACAAAGCCTGCGCAGCGTTCTGAGCTTCTGCAACTCACCCCAGATGAATGCGCCGGAAGCCTATATCCAGTTCACGCCGGGACTGATAACGGACGACGGCGAAGTGACGGTCGAATCCACCGAGGACTTCCTACGCAACTACATGGCTGAATTCCACATGTTCATAGCGCGGGTGCTTCAGGTGTTGCCGCCGGACGCATAGGTTTGGCGTCAAACCGGGCGCGCGCTCATCACCTTCAGCGCGCCTAGCGCCACGAAACAGAGCACAGCAACCGGGAATATCATCCAGTTCAGCATCTCCCAGCCCCAGGCATTGTAGACCATGCCCGACATCAGCGAGGCGCAGGCGACGGAGCCGAACAGGACGAAATCGTGGAAGCCTTGCACCTTGCCCTTTTCCGACGGCCGGTAGCTGGCCGCCACCATCGCCGTGGCGCCGATGAAGCCGAAATTCCAGCCGAGGCCGAGCAGGATCAGCGATGTCCAGAATTGCCAGAGCGCCAGGCCCGACAGAGCGACAATGGCGCAGCCGATGAGCAGGATCAGGCCGAGGGCCACAATGCGTTCGGCGCCGAAGCGATGGATCAGCGAGCCGGTGAAGAAGCTTGGCGCGAACATCGCCATGACGTGCCAGGAGATGCCGAGCGTCGCGTCATCCTCCGACAGTCCGCAACCGACCATGGCCAGCGGTGCGCCGGTCATGACGAAGCTCATCAGCGCGTAGCTGCCGACCGCGCAGAAAAGTGCGGCGACGAAGCGCGGCTGCGTGACGATTTCGGCCAATGGCCTGGCGTCGCTGGCGGCGATCTCCACCTTGCCGGATGCTTTCGCCGGCAGCCGCAGGAACGACAGGATGATGGCGCCGACCGCGGCCAACGGCAGGATGGAGACGAACGAACCGGCAAACATCACCGGCGCCAACAATTCGCGGGTGAAGATGACGATCTGCGGCCCGAGGATGGCGGTGATGATACCACCGGCCAGCACGAAGGAGATGGCGCGCGCCTTGAATTCCGGCGGTGCGTTGTCGGCGGCGGCGAAGCGGAACTGCTGGACGAAGGCGCCGCCGACACCGATCGTGAGCAAGCCAAAGGCAAACAGCCAGAAGCTGCTTTGGAAGAGCGCAAGCGTGGCGACGAGGCCGCCAAGCGCCGTGACGATTGTTCCGGTCATGAAGCCGCCGCGCTGGCCCATGCTGCGGATGATGGCCGCCGCGGGCAGCGCGCCGAGCGCCACGCCGATGTTGAAGCCGGTGATCGGCGCCGTTGCCAGCGATTTGTCGGGGCCAAGCAGATATTGCCCGGCCAGCGCCCCCATGGAGATGGCGATGGGGGCCGCCGAGCCGATGATCGCCTGCGAGGCGGCGAGGATCAGCGCGGTGCGGCGCGCCTCCTTGCTGGCCCCGACGGCGATTGCCGTCATGATGCGTCCTTGCCGCGCCCCTCGCCACGCACCCGGCGTGACACACGGTCGAGCACGGCATTGACCAGCTTCGGCTCGTCTTCCTCGTAGAAAGCCTTGGCGATGTCGACATATTCGGAGACGATAACCGCGACGGGGA
>NZ_RZQG01000963.1:0-2153 GCF_003998635.1 Mesorhizobium sp. M7D.F.Ca.US.004.03.1.1 | reverse complement strand
CCGGAGAATCTGCTCCATGCCGTCCTGGAAGGCGTGTTCGCGCCGGCAGCCTCGCCGCTCAGGACAGACGCGGGTGATTTCGGCGTCATGGCGATGCCGGCCTTCGGCGGCGTGCTGCATGATGCCGATCTGATTGACCTCGTGGGCTATCTAAGGGCGCGTTTCGCACCCGGAAAACCCGACTGGCAAGCCATCCCGGACTCACTCGCCGCCCTCCGATCCGCTCATCATTGAACCAACGAAAATATCACTTCCAAACACCAACGTTCCCGCCGAACGGCCAGGGGAGATGGTGTTCCCACCGCTCGGGGCACGCATCACGCCTGTCCCGTTCTCGTCAGTCGCGCAAGACGACAACCATCCGGCCGCCTGCCGAAACTCGCTTTGGACGCCACAGCCTTCGTCGCCCGGTCATCGATTTCGAGACGGCTCAGGTTCTGCTGTGTAACAAGCGATCCTGGCTGCATCAAAGGCAGATGGTGTTGTCTTGGGCAGCCGAAGAAGGTCAGGGATGGCATCGTCGGCCCAGCCTGTCAGCGAGGCGACCATTTGGCGAGCCGGGCGGCGAGATCGGCCCGCACGATCGGCACGTCGCGATAGGCTTGCATGGCGCGCTCCTCGACGGTCACCCGGATCGTCGGCGCCAGGAGGTCGAAGCCGTAGGAAAGGCCGCCGCCCATCACGATCAGGTCGGGGCGAAAAGAGATGCAAGAGGTTGGTAAGCCGATGCGGAGCCACTTGGCTTGACCAGTTGGCGAGCCGCCGCATCACCCGTCCGCGCGGCCTCCACGACATGCCGCGCCGAATCGCCATTGTTCGAAAGGCGCCTGGGCAGCGAGACGTCGCTCGGCGCGGCATGTCGTGTCGCCCGTCCAAGCGCGGTGCCGGAGGCGACCGCCTCGGATTGATAGATGCTCTCGAAATGGCACCGCTGGATCATCCTCAATAGCCCGTGAGATCAACCGCAGGACTACTCGGCAGCCAAAGGCAGCGGCCGTTCACGCCTGTGCTTTATCGTCAGCCAAAGATCCTCGTTCTCGATGACGCAGGCAGTCAGCGCGGCGCCGCTTCGTGTTGTCTCGCACCACGCAATCGTCTGCATATCGCTCATCGCCCCCGGGTGGCCATGGACAGCGATTCGTTGACGCCGTACGAGCGGACGTCGATGTCGGTGATGCCGAAATCCTTCAAGCGCGCGGAATGTTTCTCTGTATACGTTTGCGCGCGCGCGACGCTGTCGAACAGATATACTCCGCCCGCGACACCTCGATCAGCCGCCTCGGTCCACACCTTCCAAATCAGCCCCGGCTCATTGGCGATGTCCAAGGCCAATCCATCTAGCACACGGGCCATCTCTTCGCCCCACGGCCCGCGGAACCCGAATTCAAACACCAGAAGCGTCGTCATGGTCAGTCCTTTCCAATGCTTGAAATTTCGCGCCCGCCAGCTCGGGCGGGTGTCGATAGTAGATCGACCGTTGCTTCATGCGCATCGTTAGATGCTTGCGCCCCACGAAGCCTACCTCCACGTGGCTCGAAACCACCGATCAGCCGCTCGGCCGTCCACAGCTAGTCTGCTGAGATCGCCACGATCGCTTCCACCTCGAAAAGCATACCTTCGAGGGCTAAGCGCGGAACCGGAACTAGCGTGGCCGTCGGCATCATGCCAGGACCATAAGCACGTGCGAACTCCTCGCCGAGAATGTGAAGCTTCTTCTCATCGTGATCGACGACCAGCATCGTTTGTTTGATGACGCTCTGCAGATCGGCGTTGACAGCGGCCGCAGCGACCGCAAGGTTCCCGAGGGCTTGCCGTACCTGAAGACGGAAGTCAGGTGAAAGTGACCCGTCCGGCGTTTCACCGCCTTGCCCAGCTATAAATGCGATACGGGCTCCCGTGCCGAGCCGGGCAACATGCGAATAGCCGTAAGCCGACGGGTCATAGAGGCTGGCAGGATTGATGAACTCGAATGCTCGAGTCTGCGCCGTTTTTGCATTAGCCAATGGTTTCTCTCTCTCTTTTGCTGGGTTTGTGGTCGATCCAGTCGTAACCGCTACGCAAGCGATAGGTGACCCCGTCGAGCTGCTGCCGTATTGCGCTACAGCTCGACGAAAATCCTCGCGTAGTTACATCGCAGCAGACTGACCGGAGCC